>CALEIL010000579.1 GCA_937876435.1 uncultured Bacteroidota bacterium | reverse complement strand
CAACTATGGATGATGACCTTTTCCAGATTCACAGGAGCGCATATCCCCCAACTGCTCCACAGACCACTGCTGACCAGGTTTTCACCGGTGATGTCACAAATTTTGGTGGTATCCTTCCTCGTACTGGAAACCACACAGTATTGGTGGATCCAGGCTTTGGTATTGACCTTGGCACCCCCCGCAAAAGCAGAAGGCCAGAAAACGATTTCAGCTCCTTTGTTCCGGAGTTGTTCCCAACCTTCGTCCCATTCGATATCGTAACAAATCTGTACGCCTATCTTTCCGAAATCAGTATCAAACACAGGTACATCCGAAGGCCCCGGGCTAATTCCCTTATTGACCTCACCGATGGTAGGCCTTATTTTCTTATATGTTCCCAGGATGGATCCTTCCCGGTCGATCACAAATGCCGCGTTGTAAATTTTCCATCCTTCCCTGGAGTAGATCGGGCAGATCACGTAACAGTTATGATCTTGTGCAAATTTCTGAAAGGGACCAACCAATTGCCCATCGCCGTTTTCCACGGTCTCCTCGAGTGGCGGTCTCCCTCCCCGGACACCTGCGACATGAAATACTTCCGGCAGGCAGATGATGTCGGGAGAATTGGGCAACGCTATTTCCATTTGATGAAGCGCACCATCTATAACCTCTCTGACAGTATTTCCTGTCATACCTTCCTGGGTCATGCTGGCTATCCACACTTCCCGGGGTGAATGGCTGTTTTGCTCCGGCATAACGTGTCTGCTGGTTGCAAACCCCGACACGCCCGCTGCTCCGATAACCGATCCTCCCATGCTCATACTTTTGATAAATTTTCTTCTTGAAGTATTTTCCATAATGCGATGTCTTAATCAGTTCAAATAAAAAATAGATACCATCCCAGTTCACTATCCCGGGCTTGACAATGAATCAGCCATATTTTGACTTACTCAAGTTAAGCAATATTTAGGTATCCATCGGATTTTATCCCTGGTTTTAAATCACATTTCATTAATTTTCAACCATGAAACGACTATGGTTATACCTGATACTGTGCCTGATCTGCCACAATCTGAATGCCCAGAAAGAGATCAATACGCCCCTGCATGAATTCCGGGGGGTATGGGTGGCCACCGTGGCCAACATTGACTGGCCCTCTCAACCCGGTCTGAGCACCGAAGAACAGAAAAGAGAATTGCTCCGTATCCTGGATCACCACCAGCGATTGAAGCTCAACGCGGTGATGTTGCAGGTGCGGCCTGCTGCGGATGCATTTTTTGCCGATGGGAAGGAGTTGTGGAGCTATTACCTTTCCGGGAAGCAAGGCCAGGCTCCCGACCCGCTGTATGACCCCCTGGCTTTTGCCGTCCGGGAAGCACACAACCGATCCATGGAACTCCACGCCTGGTTCAACCCATACCGGGCAGCGCAGGATAATGACCACCGAAAGCGGTCTCCTGATCACATCTCGCGTTCCCGGCCGGAATGGTTTTTCAAGTACGGCACCAAAACATATTTCAACCCCGGCATACCGGAAGTCCGGGATTATATCGTAGAAGTTATTTTGGATGTGGTCCGGCGGTATGACATTGACGGCATTCATTTTGACGATTATTTTTACCCTTATCCGGGGGAAGAAGCCCTGCCCGATTCATTGACGTTTCAGAAATATGGAGCAGATCGGTTTGACCACATCGAAGACTGGCGACGCGACAACGTCGACCAATTGATCAGGACACTGAACGAGGAAATTCACAAGGTCAAACCTCACGTCAAATTTGGGGTCAGTCCGTTTGCGATCTGGCGCAATCAAAAGGAGGATCCGAGGGGTTCCCACACCAATGGTTTCACTTCTTACGATGGATTATACGCCGATGTTTATAAATGGATGAAAGAGGGCTGGATGGATTATGTGAATCCCCAGATTTATTTTCCGTTTCATTATCCACCCGCAGCGTTTGAAAAATTGCTGAAATGGTGGGATGAAAATAACTTCGGCATCCAGGTCTTGATCGGACAGGCCGCGTATCGTGCTTTGGAGGGAAAAAATGGTTGGGAGGACTGGAGTCAGTTACCCCGTCAGGTGAGAGAGCTCCGACTCAAGGAACACATAGGAGGTAGCGTCTTTTTTTCATCGAGATCTTTGTTGGACAATCGGGCTGGTTTTTCCGATTCACTCCGCACACACCTATACAGGCATCAGGCTTTACCACCACCTATGCCCTGGATTGATAGCATTGCTCCTCCCTCCGCGGTGAACGTGCGATCAACGGTGATCGACAGGTATGTCCGGCTCAGGTGGGATTGGCCGGAAGGAACAGATGGCCTGGAAGACGTGTATGGATACGTGATCTATCGATGTGAAGAGGGAGGAAAAATCGATTTCGACAGCAACCAACACGTCATTGCCTTGAGTTTCAAGCCCGAAGAATTTTACTTTGACACCAGTCGAATTCCCGGAAAAAATTATAGATATGCGATTCGAACGCTGGATAGATTGAAGAACCTGAGTGAGGTTGAGGTTGAGGTTGAGGTTGAGGTAAAGGTTGAGGTTGAGAGGTAATCCGCATTTCCACACCAGGAAGCGTAGGGTCTGAGGCATTGAACAACGGGTCTCTCCGGGGATTTGCAGGCTGATCAGGATATTTATTGCTCCTTTTGTAGCGGCTATTTTAACTGCCGAAATGCCGGCCCATCGGGTCCGTACCGGGGCAAGCTTAATTGATATTTCGGCTGTTATCAGGACCATTCCGGCCATGATAATCGGACGCCCGGAGGGCATCAAACGGTCACCAATTCAATACATTGGTGACTAATAAATTTATTAGATTTACTCCACAAATTATCTGTTACGAAAATGAAGGCATTCTCACTCCTCTTTATTTTAACAATCTGTATTTCATGCTCGACCAATGCTGAATCAGAACAAGAATCAACATCCCAACCACCCAACATTCTTTTTATCCTCACCGATGACCTCGGATGGGGGGATCTGGGAACGTTTTACCAAAATCAACGGGCTGAAGAAGGGGACAAATCCAACCCATGGCAACTGACACCACATCTCGATGAAATGGCCCGGCAGGGAGTGATGCTCACCCATCACTACGCAAACTCTACCGTCTGTGCGCCATCCAGGGCATCGTTTCTACTGGGTGTGCATCAGGGGCACAGCAACGTCCGCGACAATCAATTTGACAAATCCTTAGCAGATAATTATACCGTGGCCAATGTCATGCAGGAAGCAGGATATCACACCGTCGCCGTGGGAAAGTGGGGACTTCAAGGGGACAACAGATGGGAAATTGGCGGGGATGGATGGCCCGGCCATCCTCTCAATCGGGGATTTGACGAGTTTTACGGCTATATGCGACATCAGGATGGTCACGAACACTATCCCGTGGAGGGCATCTACCGGGGCCAAAAAGAGGTGTACCACAATCGTGAGAACGTAGCCGCAGGACTGGCCAAATGTTTCACCGGCGATCTTTGGACCGCTTTTGCTAAAAAGTGGATCATGGATCATCAAAACGAAAATCCGCAAAAACCGTTTTTCATGTACCTGGCTTATGACACGCCCCACGCGGTCATCGAACTGCCTACTCAGGAGTACCCTGAGGGTGGTGGTGTCAATGGCGGTCTGCAATGGATCGGTGAATCCGGCCATATGATCAATACGGCATCCGGAACGGTAGATTCGTGGATTCATCCCGATTATGTCCATGCCACCTGGGATAAAGACCAGGATTCCTCCACGGCTGAAGTACCGTGGCCGGACACGTACAAAAGATTTGCCACGGTCAACCGTCGGATCGATGATGCCATCGGAGATGTAAGACAGTTATTACAGGATTTGGGTATGGAAGAAAACACAATGGTCATTTTTACATCAGATAACGGACCATCCCGGGAATCGTATCTGCCGGAAGAGTTCGCCGTTTTTACGCCGGAGTTTTTCCGCAGTTATGGTCCGTTTGACGGGATCAAGCGGGACCTGTGGGAAGGTGGATTGCGCGTTCCAGCCATCGTATCCTGGCCGGAAAGGTTACCCAAAGGAACTGTCAATCATTCCCCTGTGATGATGTCCGACTGGCTGTCTACTTTTTGTGATGCAGCCGGTATGGAGATGCCCGCCAGAAGCGATGGAGAATCGCTATTACCGGTTTTGATGGGTGAAAAACCGGAAGACAAAAGACCGGTGTACGTCGAGTACGTTCAAAATGGAAAAACGCCTGAATTTCGCCATTTCCTGCCCAACCATGCCGGACGAAAACGAGGTCAGATGCAGATGATCCGACTGGGCGATATGGTCGGTATACGGTACGATATCCAGTCCCATCAAGATGATTTCGAAATTTATAATGTAGTGACAGATCCGCAGCAAGGAAATAATCTGGCCAATGAATCGGGATATGAAGAGCTTCAGGATAAAATGAAAAATCAGGTATTGAGGATGCGGATCAGGGATACTTCCGCGATGAGACCGTATGACCAGGAATCGGTTCCCGCATTGGATATGGCCAAAGAACGGTTGAATCGTGGTTTGGCGGTAAGCTGGTATACAATCGAAAGCAAATGGATTCCCAGGACCGATCCATTGGAACCGATCGGACAGGCATCGATCGATCATATCGAAGTTCCTTTTGATGCATCCGGAAATCTGGTGACTTTCTCCGGCTATATTGAGATTCCTGAAGAAGGAGAATATACGTTTCAAATGACTTCGTCAGAACAGGTCATCCTCCGGATTCATGATGCCCTGGTGGTGGATGGAGATTTTCAGGCAGGGTCTTTAGATTCTGCAGAGGGTGCCCTTATTTTGCAAGCTGGCCTCCACCCTATCCGGATCTATGTCAAAAACGATAAGAATGAATTTTGGGATTTTGACCTGAAGGTCAAGAGTCCTTCCGGGAGCGGATTTATGGCTATTTCAGAGGAGCTACTTTACCATTGATTAGAGGAGGATCATATTTGGATCTATGCCCTACGGGAACTTTACATCAATTCATAGGCTTTATAATATCAAGAATAGATATTTATGATCACCGAATTGTCACAACTTGATTTTGAAAAGCGGTACACGTATAAGGACTATATTTCCTGGAATTTACAAGAACAGGTGGAACTCATTCAGGGATATTTATTCAGACTGTCACCGGCTCCCTCCAGTGAACACCAGGAAATAGGTTTGAATATAGGAAGTGCGATGCATTACTTCCTGAAAAATAAAAAATGTAAGGTATTCATGGCTCCTTACGACGTGCGATTTTACAATCCCGATGATCCGGATATGATCATTACCAACGTGGTGCAGCCAGATATCTGCGCGATATGCGATTTGCACAAAATAGATCATCGTGGCTGCCTCGGCTCTCCGGATATGATCGTCGAGATTCTGTCCCCTTCCACCAGCGAGAAAGATCTGAATCATAAATATGAACTGTACCGTTCGTATGGAGTCCGGGAATATTGGGTAGTCTTCCCTACAGAAAAATCGATGTTGATATACAAACTCGATAAATCAGGGGAATACGTATCCAGCAGACTTTTTACCAGAAGCGATATCGTTGATTCCTCGGTACTGGACGGCTTTTCACTCGACCTGTCCGAAGTATTCGAACCATTTGACCGGGAAGCTTATGAAGCGGAAGAAAAGTATTATCGAAGGATCTAAAGCGAGCAAAGGATACGAGGGTGATCTTCTCACAGGATCTTTCGAACACAAGCACCTTACGACTTCAGGTGGGCTTGTGCCTTACCATATCATATCAAAAAGTGCCAAGTGATTGTTCCCATTTATACTAGGGAAAATTTCCAGGCAATCATTGCTGTGTTAATTTTTTGTTATTTGTGTTAATTTATTTCCTACCTCCCCCCCATTTGCCAGTACCTTAAGCACATTAATTCTTTATTTCTCAGCTTTCAAAAATAAATATGATTTATGAAAAAATTACGATTCACACAAAAAGGTTTTTTATTTATCCTGGTGGGGTTATTCTCCCCAATATTTTCTTCCACCTCAAGCAATGCACAAGATTGTGAATATTATGGTCTTGAGGTTTGCGAAAAAATAGATTATGGTCCAGATTGTTATAGATGTGATTACGGCCCTGGAAATTGCGATGTTTCCGGACAGGATCCTGATTGCATCTATTAATCCTGAATAGTTCTGTTTCATAAATAATGAATATGCGCACCAGCATTCAAGGCATGCCCCACTTTATACTTTATATTGTTTGGTTGTGCAGTTCCTGTAACAATCCTAAGTTGGAGGTGGAGATTATCCTGCCTGACCACCCGGTTTCCATCTTCGACTTGTGTGAGGACATCCAGTTTCTTAGATTGGGAGATACCTTGCAGGAAGAAAGCTTATTTTCAAAGGTACAGAATGCGTATTTTCTGGATTCCTTCATCGTTTTTGGTCAGAATGGCATGTCGTATCCGGATCATGGCCAGTATTATTATTTTGATTACGATGGAAATTTCTTGCATAGATTCAATTCAAATGAAGTTGTAAAAGACGGACTGATATTTGCAACGGGATTTTATGCAAACGAAGAAGGGGTATTCATTACCGATAAAGTACGAAATACCATCTTTCATACAGATCATTACGGGAATTTAGTCGAATTCTTTGATTCCGTTAATAAAGCTAGTTTGTATTTACCGATATCAGAGGATACCATTCTATATAGCTATAATCGGGATAAACCAATGGGATTACTGGATGATCATGACATATATGATTTTTTCTTATATTCAGAGGAATCCGGTCAGATTTTTGAAAAAGGGGTCAGAGATATTCCAGAATGGCTTAGAGTAAAATATGGTGACATTCAATTAATCAAATCTCCAAACAATGGTTACTTATATCACTGCACCGTGAGGGACCCTGATTATATAATATATGAAATGACACCACGCAGGATATCAGAAATTGACAGATTGGTATTTTACAATGCCATGATTGATGAGAAAGAGTTGGAGAATTCTCCTAAAAAAAGGCAAGGCGGTCAATACTATCGCGATGCTAACGTAGTCACAGATGTCTTTGCCATTCAGCGTGTCAATAATGAGATTTTCTGTATGATCGATCGCGGATTTGGGACCAATTATCTCGTACGAAAAAACTTAGAAACAGGGGAATCCAGGGCGGTGCAAATTGACTGGCTCAATATGGTTGCCAGGGATTATGTATTACGTGCAAGAGTATTGGACTACACCAAAAATGAATACTTGGTTATGTTTTCGCCCGCAACAACATTCAAACCTTTTTACGATCAGAACAAGGAATTACTTCAACCATTTCTGAAAAATGATTTCACGGATTTCTCTTATTCTGACAACGACGTGATGATATTCCTGAAATTTAAAAAGGAACACTATGATATGTAACGCATGAACGTCCTGGTGATCATATCTGGCTCTTTGGGGCATTATCACGGAATTCGACGATTTTTTGATTACTTCAACTCCGCCAATGACTATAAAATACTATACGCATTTCACGGTTTTACAAATAAGAATCAAGAGCTGAACCCTGACCAGTATTTCCTAAACAGTTATCCAGCATTTCTCAATTATGAATTTAGATATACGAAAAAACCAAGTGAAATTTATAAACTAAAACGTGATGACATTATTCGAAAAAATCGCACCCACACTTTTAGAAAGTTGTTTGAACTTTTTCACCCTGATGTGATTCTACTGGATAATCATGCATTTACAGATGGATTCCTAATTAAAAAGGAATTCACTAACCTCCATAGCAAAACTTTATTTTTTCAAACCCGTCTTTCCACGGAACTTGGTGTCGACACCTTTTATGGAAGCTATAAAGGCAAAAAGTTGAAGTGGATATCGTCCAATAAAATCCTGACCCACCAGAAATTAAAAAGGATATGGTACAGATTGCTGATGCCGGGGTATAGTAAATATCATCAATTGGATTCCTATAAAAAAGGAATGAATCTCCAATTAAATTATCAAAGATACAGATTGCCTTCCGTTTCAAATATACCGGAAATTATAATTTCCGGAAAAAATTTAAGTAAATATACTACGATAAATCAACATTTCTTTGGACTCTGTATTTCCCCTAAAATTGAAGAAGATAAAAAACCTAATCCGATTCAAATTTTGGTTTCTGCTGGATCTGTGGCAACAATAAATATATATTTTTCCAGGTATATTTCCCTTGTGCAAAAGATAATTGCTCGTTTACCTCAATTTCATTTTGTGCTGCCCGAGGGTATAACTTTGGCGAGAAAGTTCCCCAATATTTCATTTTATACCTGGGAAGAGTATCAAGATGTATTAAGTAGTTCACATATACACATCACGCATGGAGGTATAAACTCGATTAAAGACTCTCTTACCTATGGTATTCCTTTCCTGGTTTGCCCAATTGACTGGCAAAGCGATTCCATACACAATGCGTTGTTATTCAATGAATTAAAACTTTCTAAAATATGGAATATTCAAACAGATGATGAAGAATGTGTGATAAGGAAATTGGAAGAATTGACCGACAAAAAATATTCAAAGAGAATCAAGGAATTCATTTATCTGGATAATTCACAATATAAGCCAAATGACGTAGGAATTGCTTTCGATTCCCTGATTCGAAATGAAAATTGGTCCGTAAGCCACTGGCCTTAATACCCTGGCATGAAGATAATCCCATTAATCTGCCAGATAATATATCCCCACGTTTTCGTATTGGCCCATTTTTGCACCCAGGTAGGATTCGATAGCCCTCACATCGTCCGAATTCTCATCCACTATGATGTATCGGACTCCATTGTCTCTGTAAACTTTCATCTTATCCTCCAGAGAAAGGGCCTGGTAACCGAAAGACGAGAATCCCTTCTGATCCATCAGATACAACGTGATATTGATGCTATTATCAGAAAACGACAACACGCGGTCTTCCCGGTCAATTCCCAGGCTCCGCAAATATCCCGTGATGCTCTCGTAAGCTTTCATATGTTGCTCATAATCCTCATGAAACCACTTCCAAAAATCAATACGGCCCTGCCCTACTACAAAATTGTACTGCAGCCAGGGATCTTCCGCCGAATACTTCATCCGGTTGGTCAAAGCAGTTTTGTATATAAATAAAGCCAGTATGAGGCCCGCCACGATTTTCACCCATCTGTTTTTGAGTAGATTCTGGTATTGCTTTTTCACCGTATCCAATACCGCCAGTAATAGGACGGGAATAAATATAAGCAGATTGGTCAGGTAGTAGTCGTGGACGGTGAAAGCCTGGTAAAACAAAAGGATAAAACCTGCCAATCCCCCGGCCAAGATCACCGTCAGGCCCAGCCAATTGTCATTGACTTTCCTGGCCATCCCCAACAAGCCCACGAACAGGATTCCCAGCAACCACAGTCCCTGAGTGGTAAAAAATGCCGGGAGTAATTCTCCCGACAAGCTATTCCAGATATCCCGGATCTGATCTCCATTGAGCTCCCAGATGGGAAATAACCCGGTCAGAAAGATTCCATCCACATTTTCGCTATTGAACTGATTGGAATACCGGTACCAAAGGAAAAGAGCAGTCACCACGATCAGATAGGGCACCCAGGCAGTCCAATGAACCAGGTCATTGCGGAGTCTTCCGCGCAACGCAGACCAGAGATGCCATATTCCCAGGGCTATAAACAGAATCATGGAACTGATCTTGATCAGTCCTGCTATCAAAAACACCCCAAAAGCCAGATAATATGCCCACTTTTTACGATCCATCACCCCGAGATAAGCCAGGTAACCACCGGTAAGTGCCAGACCCAAAGCCGGGGCATCTGCCATAAAATTGTTGGAATAGTATGCCAGAATAGGAGACGAAAACAAGAAAAGGGGCAGAAATATGGCCCAGTAAGATTCGGAGGTCACCCGAAGCGTGATTCGAAAAAGAGACCACAATCCGATAAAGACCAGCAAAATATTGATCGTACGGAACACCCAGTATTCCTTTCCAAACCACTGCCATAATTTGGCCACGGAGTAGTAAATAATGGGGCATTCACTGATTGTTCTGCCATCAGCGTCCCCCACCCAATGAATCGCCGGCTCGAGGAATGGGCGATTTTCCATGTAAAAATTTTGCGTAATCGACAGACAATCAGCCTGACGCCATTGGTGGATAGATCGGGGACCCGAAGGCAAAATGTCGTGATAGTTATAAGACCAGGATACTACCAATAATAATACCCAAAAGAAAAAATGTGCCCGGACATTTGATGGTCTCCCCAATGTGAGTTGATTTATTCCCTCGCCAAATATCGGATATTTTTTACTTTTGAGAGATGAGGTATTTCTTAAGACTTATGTATGATGGTGAAACCTATGCAGGCTGGCAAAAGCAACCCAACGCCCTCGGCGTTCAGGAGGTGATCGAAGACCGGTTGGGCCGGATGCTTAGAAACCCTGTTGAAGTGGTAGGATGCGGCCGCACCGACGCAGGAGTCCATGCGTCGGAATATTACGCTCACATGGAAGTATCTGTCCATCTGGACGATGACTTCTTGTATAAGTTAAACCGTTTTCTCCCTGCTGATATCGCGGTCAGCCAGATCTTGCCGGTTCATGACGAGGCACACGCCCGTTTTGACGCGATATCCCGGTCGTATATATATCACATCCATTTCCATAAAAATCCGTTTCGGGATCGGTATTCGTTCTATTACCACCGCGCTTCAGGATTTTCCCTCAAATCGCTCAATGAATTTAGTCAAAAACTCACGCACTACCAGAATTTCAAGTCTTTTGCCAAACTTCATTCTGACGTTCATCATCATCGTTGCCGGCTTTCCCAATGCGAGTGGAAAGCCACAGATCAGGGTCTTGAACTTCATATCAGTTCGGACCGGTTTCTCAGAGGAATGGTCCGACTCATCACCGGGGCTTGTTTGCGTTTTGCGGAAGGAAGGGTTTCGATGGATGATCTGGAACACTCGATGGAAACCGGCCAGCAACTGGAGTCTTCCTGGTCAGTTCCCGCGCATGGTCTGTTTTTGTCCCAGATCGTGTATCCGTATTTTTGATGGAGGGCGTACACATACTTAAGGGAACGGGATGTTCCATTCTCACCGAAAATTCAACTGTATTCCCAGCCTAATTGTAGTGGGTAAACGGAACGCTATCTAACGATTGGGATACAACGGAAAATCATTCATATACGAATTGATTTTCCCTTTGATCTCCCCGATCAATAAGTCATTGTCCGGCTCCTGAAGGATCGTATCGATCCATTCGACTACCTGTCGGCAATGGTCTTCTTTCATGCCTCTGGTCGTGACGGCAGCTGCCCCAACCCGGATTCCCGACGTGACAAAAGGGGATTCTGTATCAAAGGGTACCATATTTTTATTGACCGTAATGTCGGCTTTCACGAGGGCATCCTCTGCCTTTTTACCGGTCAGATTTTTACTGCGAAGATCGATCAGCATCATGTGATTGTCCGTTCCCCCTGAAATTACTTTATATCCTTTTTCAATAAAAAGTTCTGCCATAGCCCGGGCATTGGAAATCACCTGGGAAGCGTAATCTTTAAATTCGGGTTGCAATGCTTCCAGGAACGAAACCGCTTTGGCAGCGATCACGTGTTCGAGGGGACCGCCCTGCATACCCGGGAAAACCCCACTATTGAGGATGGACGACATTTTAATCAGACTACCTTTCCGGGTTTTTCGTCCCCAGGGATTGTCAAAATCTTTCCCCATCATGATGATACCACCGCGCGGTCCTCGCAGGGTCTTGTGGGTAGTACTGGTGACTATATGGCAATGAGGCATCGGATCATTCAATTTTTGAGCTGCGATCAAACCTGCCGGGTGGGCAATATCCGCCATCAGCAAGGCTCCGACTTCGTCTGCAATCGTCCTAAATGTCTGATAATCCCAATCTCTGGAATACGCTGATGCTCCACAAATAATAAGTGCTGGTTTATGTTCCAACGCCTTCATTCGTACATCATCCATGTCGATCCGGCCGGTTTCCCTGTTTACACCGTAATGAACCGCATTGAAATGCTTCCCTGAAAAACTAACCGGTGATCCATGGGTGAGGTGACCCCCGTGGGACAAATCAAAACCCAAAATGGTGTCACCTGGATGAAGGACGGCCAGATATACGGCTCCGTTGGCCTGGGATCCTGAATGAGGCTGTACGTTTGCATACTCGGCACCAAAAAGTTCTTTCAATCGGTCGATAGCCAATTGCTCCACCTGATCCACCACTTCGCATCCGCCGTAATATCTTTTCCCGGGATAACCTTCTGCGTATTTGTTGGTCAGACAACTCCCCATGGTGCTGAGTACTTCGTCGCTGCAGAAATTTTCCGATGCGATCAACTCCACTCCGTCGCGTTGTCTTTGAAGTTCCTGCCTGATGAGTTGGGCTATGGTGGTATCTTTCATTCCAGATTTTGATTTGAGAGGGCAAAGGTAACTTTTTCAAATTAATTTTTTATCAATATCCCCAATCGATTTACCAGGGGGATGAAGAGACTCGTGTTTCTTCGGTCCAATGTAAAATCACCAAATGCATCCATTACTTAACACCATGAGATACCGGCCCATGCATCGCATTTTAATTGCAAATTCAAAACAAAATAAAAGCGATCGCAACTTTTCCTTAAATTTGGGCCGTCATGACCAGTGGATATCAAAAAATAGTAGTTAAAATAGGGTCCAACGTGCTAAGTCACCCGGATGGGACACCCCATTTGGATCGCATGAAATGTCTGGTACAACAAATAGCCAAAATCTCGCGTGAAGGAATAGAAATTATCCTGGTTTCTTCTGGTGCTGTGGCGTTTGGCCGGAGTTCTGGTACTATGACCGAAGTAAAAGACGAAATTGCCCGACGACAGGTATGGGCCTCTCTGGGGCAGGTGAAGATGATCCGGGCGTATCAAAAATATTTTGAGGAAGAAAACATATTGTGCTCGCAGGTCCTCGTCACGAGGGATGATTTCCGGAGTCGCCGGCATTATCTCAATATGCGCCAATGCCTCTACCATCTCACTTCGCAGAAGATTCTTCCGATCATCAACGAAAACGATGTCGTATCGGTGACCGAACTCATGTTTACGGACAACGACGAATTGGCAGGCCTGGTAGCGGCCATGGTTGAAGCGGATGCGCTGGTCTTACTCACCAATGTAGCCGGTGTCTACAATGGCAATCCCAATGACTCAACTTCTCACCTCGTTGAACGATTTTTACCTGGCGAATCAGTGCCGGAATCCATCCTCACCGAACACCGATCAAGCTTCGGTCGCGGAGGCATGAAAACCAAAGTGAATCTGGCCGTCAAAACTGCCCGGCTCGGAATTGCGGTTCATATTGCCAATGGCACCAATCCTGATGTGATCAGCAAGGTGCTCGATGGAACCGAAGCTCACAGTCATTTTGTTCCGTCTCATACCATCGATGGGCGGAAAAAATGGATCGCCTATTCCCAGCATTTTTCAGCCGCACATGTCACCATCAACGAAGGAGCTGTCAGAGCTTTGCAATCCGAACATGCCACGAGTCTGTTGCCTGTCGGAATTGTGTCCATTACTGGAGATTTTGTCAAAGGGGAAGTAATCCAGATCGTCAACCCCGAAGGAAGATTGATCGCGCTGGGTAAAGCTCAATACGATTCTACCAAAGCCCGGGAACAAATCGGTCAAAATCACCAAAAACCCCTGGTGCACTACGATTATTTATACGTTTTGTAATTGTGTACCAGCACAGCCACCGGCCAATAGCTAACAGCCAATTAATACACACCTACAAAGCTGAAAGCTCAAAGCTGAAAGCTGAAAGCTCAAAGCTCAAAGCTCAAAGCTGAAAGCCAGATTTCGTCAGTTATTGAAAGCGTGTCATCACTTCCCAAACTCATTCACACCCACACAGCTAATAGCTAATAGCTGATAGCTGATAGCTGATAGCCAGATCTCGTCAGCTATTGAAAGCATGTCATGCCTTCCCATACTCACACTCAAACCCAAACTCATTCACACCCACACAGCTGATAGCTGAAAGCTGACCGCTGAAAGCTGAAAGCCAGATCTCGTCCCCTACTGAAACCATGTCAAGCACTCCACACCCACACTCACACGGCCAACAGCCAACAGCAATCAGCCTACAGCCAACCTAAAAACCTAACCGCGATCTGTTTGTTGCAAACATAGAAATTTGGGTCCACAGAAACATCAACCGACCGGAATTGCTAATTTTGCGCTTGGATAAATTATATCAAATATCGTGTCTTATAATATAAAGGAAATGTATTATACCCTCCAGGGGGAAGGAGGGCAAAGTGGACGTCCAGCCATATTCTTACGATTTTCGGGTTGCAACCTGTGGTCGGGTCGGGAGCGGGATCGCCACAAAGCCATTTGCCAGTTTTGCGATACCAATTTCTGGGGTACGGACGGCGAAAACGGAGGAAAATACAGGAGTGCTCACGATGTAGTGGCCATTGCCGATAAACTATATCCCGCTGGCTTTGAAAAAAAATATGTAGTCTGTACGGGCGGTGAGCCGATGCTGCAACTGGACAAAAATCTCGTAGATGTATTTCATGAAAAGGGGTATGAAGTGGGCATCGAAACCAATGGTACGATCAAAATCGATTTTCCATTGGACTGGATCTGTGTCAGTCCGAAGGCGAATACGGAGATCGTGCAACGAAGCGGGGACGAGCTTAAAATCGTGTATCCTCAGGGAAACATGGATCCTACCGACTGGGAAGACCTCGACTTTACACACTTTTACCTCTCTCCCATGGACGATGCTCATACTTCCGAAAACATCCGGACCTGCGTGGATTATTGCCTGAAAAACCCCAAATGGCACCTGAGTTTACAAACCCATAAGATACTGGATATCAAATAAGAACAGGACTTTTTTAAATAAAATCAGATACTCATTTTCACTTCAAACCCCGGTCCTCTTCACGCTTATGTACCAATATTTTTTTTCATAAATGGTACCGTGATGTGGGTCACTCTTCCATTCTATATCTCGTATACTGGTACAATAATGCTTCGTATAAAGGGTGTTCACACATCAACGCCTCATTGGCCAGAAATATAATCTGCTCTCGCGCCCGGGTCATCGCTACGTTCAGTTTCCGGTCCACTCCATCGGATGTCATAGATTCCATTAACTGGTGAACCTGAGAAATGGCATTGATACAATACGAAATAATGATCACGTCCTTAGCTCCGCCCTGATATCTTTCGACCGTATCCACCGAAATCCCGTCCTGATCGATTCCATTTTCAGCCATCGCATGACGGATCGTGGCAATCTGTGCGCGATATGGGGTGATGATCCCTATTTCCCCGGAGGAAAGGGTAGGTCTTATTTTTTGCAGACTACGAATGATACGGACGATGCGGCTTGCCTCTTCCGGATTGATCTTGTGATTGATAAAATTTTGCTCTCTGGTGGGAATATAGACCGTCCGATGAAGACTCAGGATCCGGTCCAATTCATCCACCTCTCCATTGACCTCTCCCAATTTTGCGGACTGCTGTGTCCCGTCAAAAGGTAAGATTTCCAGGATGTTTTCGTAAAAAAACTGATTGGGATAGGTCATAAGTTCCCGGTGCATTCTTCCCTGATGGGTCAGAATTCCGTATGCCCATTCCCACTGATTTCTTTGAGCGATCTGGAAAATCCGTTCGAAATAAGAGTTGGATAAATAGTGCAAACCAATGTCATGAAGTCGAACTTCATTGGTATAGGTGTCCTCAGGTGACTGATTGACCACCGCGGGCAATTGTTTGTGATCTCCGATCAGTATGTAGGGTATTCCCAGGTTGAGAAAACCTATGAGAGCTGGTTCCAGAATTTGCGAAGCTTCGTCGATCACGATATAATCAAAACGGATCAGATCAAACAATTCATTTTGCCCCGACAACGAAGCTATCGTACCACAAACTACGCGGGTATGGGCCAACATCTCCAACAAGCCCGCACGGTTGGTTAGTTTTTGATTGCGTTCATGCAGGAGTAGGTGTCTGTATTCAGGGTCGGTTCCGTATCGGGAACCGATTCGAAGGATCTCCGTGGTATCCAGATGTCCGATACCGAGAAGCGCCGCACAGATTTCATCCACCGCCCTGTTTGTAAAACCGATCAACAACAACCTCAGGTTACCCTCCGCCAGTTTGTCTGCCACGAAATTACGAAGCAGGACGCTCGTTTTTCCCGTACCCGGCGGGCCCCACAAAAGATAGTAATCCCGGGTGTTTTTCATTTCAGACAGGGCTCGGATCTGGGTGTCGGTCATACCCGGAGAGGAAGATATGTGGGGGGGGAGGATAGATTGTGCCGGCGGGGAAATCCCCAGAAAAATCTGGGACTCCTGCGGTGACATCCTCAGCATTTTGACCAGAGACTGGTTCATCTGACGGAAAGAACTATCCAGATGATCGTGTTCTATATACCAGGATGATCCTTCCAGAAAAATGGGCTTGTATTGCCTCGCCCGCAATCTTATCGTCACGGTCCCGGTCGAATTCTCCACCAGAGAACACCTAAACAACTGACCCTGAACCGGGGCATTTTTTCTATCCGCAGGATAGGTTAGAATGACATCTCCGGTTCTGAAATTTGCCAGCGGATTGGTCCGGGAAGTTTTCCGGAAAATCACGATGGGATTGACATCCTGACTCCTGTCTACCTCCACTTCCAGCTCCCCAAGAAGGAGGTATTGCTGGTCTTTTTCGACCGAGGAGGAGGCCCATAGCTGGGATTGACCTTTCCGGTCGGAACTAAAGGTACCCAGCTTTGAAGTCATTTGTTCCCGGGTGAGAAAGGTCAGAAACGCGTTAAAATAGGCTTTACTCACCGGGGCTGAAGCTTCATAGTATTTATAAAAATCCTCCCGCTCCGTAGCCGAATAACCCACCAGGTTTTCATTCTTTTCCTTTAAGATTTCATACAGGTGGGTACTGGTTCTGGACCAGCCGGCCAGCCGACATTCAAGAATGATCAGTTGGTTGCGGACGCCCAGTGCTTCCATTTGCCAATCCCTGATAGCGGGGGCATTTCGAAGATTGTTTTTCTCTTCCGCAGAATACAGGATATAGTTCACCGGATCCACTCCTTCCGGATAGGCAGAACGAATCAATAAATCATACAGCAGAGTCTGGATATAGTGCGGATGATTCAAGCCATAGGAATTGGGGCGAAATATCTTACCACTCTTGAGCTCGATGATCATTTTCGGTCTGGTGGGATCCGGGTGATCGTACAGCAAATCAAGCCGACCCTGTAAACCGTACTTCGGAGAATAAAAACTCGGCTCTACTGCACAGTATTCCTGTTGAAAACCCTTCTCAATAAATTCATACCGGATGGTATTCTTTAGATTTGTAAAGTGCTGGCCGATCGTCCGGAGGTGTTGTCTGGTATCCCGATCCGAGTAAGTAGCCCACGTCAGTTCATTGATTCGAAAAAGCATAGGAAGGGCATCCTCCCATTCCATCCCGGGTTGAAAAATCAGCTCATCCAGGAGTTGGTTGACACAATTACCGATGAGCAGATAATGGGATTCCGAATATGGTCTGATTTTGCTGAGCAAATAAGGTGTAGTCATCTCCCCAAAAGGAGTGAAACACTGCGATACCGAGGTAATATCGATCAGATAATCCGGCAAAAAAACCATAGCCCCGGGGGTGAGTACATCGTTTTGGGCAACGACATCAAAAAGCTCGACCGTCATGGGAAAATGCAAATGTTTATCCGCCTCTTTCAGGGCTTGTACCTGATTTTTGATTCGCATGATCTTATCGGGTCTTATCAGGACTTCCAGTCCATTGTGATCTACCCAATACGCATGAAAAGTCAGGTCCGTACCTGATTTTTTGGAAAGCAGGACAACTTTAGTGGAAGGGTATTTGACCTGGGGAATACCGGTGACCCAAAATCTGTCAGATGGAAAAACCATTTTTTCGACCAGATTTTGTGGCATGGACTTATTAAAAAAATGTTCAGCCAATTGGACCGTTAACCAATACAGCGCATCGTATTGAGAGGAAAAGTCCTCCACGGGTGATCCAGTATGAGCTCGAATCAGTTTGAAACCGGCAAACCGTAAATGCTCCGGAATCCTGGATTCGTGGCACAAATAGCCGTATAGAGAAAAAGGAAGAGAATGGCTTTCAAAAGATGGAGGGTCAAATTTCCGGACTACCTGAGATAAAAACAAGGAAAAACTATCGTATAAAAGAAAATACCGGTCCATACTACCGGTATCCATCGCAGAGATCCGATCCAGAGAATCTACCAGTATCCGCAGAATGTGGGTTTTCATTTTCCTTGTAAAAACTTTTTATATTTATACCAGCATTAGCACCATATCATTAGAAATCTAACATGGATTCCTGACGTCAAATTCAGGACTGGCTGATCACATTGTTCCGGGTAGTAAACATATGATAAAGGTAATTCAAATTTTATGGATGTAGATAACATGGTCCTGCATTTTGACGAAAGTCAATTGCGACTTCTCAATTATTGCCTGCGATTCATGATGTTTGGGGTGGCTCTGGATCTTTCCTTTGGGGATTTCAAACGTGTCATCAGCAATCCAAGATCAACCCTGATCGGCATGACATCCCAATTGATCTTATTACCCCTATTTACGGTCCTTTTGGTGGTGTTGTGGGATATGCCCGATAGCATGAAAATGGGGCTTCTCCTGGTAGCGGCGTGTCCGGGTGGAAATATTTCCAATTATCTGGTTCACCGCTCTGGTGGCAATACAGCATTGAGCATTACGCTTACGTCTATCGCCACCTTGCTAAGCGTGGTATTAACCCCATTTATTTTCTTGCTTTACTCCCGGTATATTTTCAATTTTGAGAGCGAAATCGCGCTTGATATTGATATCGCGAGTATGGTGGGTATTTTATTTCAACTCATTGTCATACCTCTTATCATCGGCATGTCCATCCATCATTTTTTACCCCATTTCACAGCCCGGATCCGTAAAGTAATCAAACCCCTCTCGGTGTTGCTACTTATCATCATTATCATCGTGGCATTGTGGCAGAATATTACAAATGCCCGTCAGTATCTTTCTCTGGTTTTTTTGTTGGTCCTGATTCACAATGGCGGTGCATACGCCATCGGATATTTTTTCGCCCGGATGCTGAAAGAACCCGTGGAAAATGCCAGGGCAGTGGCGTTTGAAACCGGCATCCAAAACGCAGGGCTTGGTCTGATCCTGATATTCAATTTTTTCAATGGCCTGGGTGGAATGGCATTGGTAGCTGGCTGGTGGGGGGTTTGGGATCTGGTATCCGGTTTTTTCCTGTCCGAATACTGGTCAAAAGGCATCATAGGCAGGTGGTCAAAAAAGTCGGAAAAAAAGCTTTGATAAAACAATCTTATATTTGTGAGTAACAAACCTGGTGATATGAAACATAATTTACTGGAAACATTCGACACAGAGGTCAAGCCTGGCCTCTTCAATGCTTTCAAACAAGATAACCCTTCTACCGAAAAAACAATATTTCAGCACCTTTCCATAGTGCATGCTTCGATCCTGGGTGGACTTATCCAAAAAACCAAAAAAGAAAATGGCACAAAAGCGATTAAGAACCTGATTGAACTCGGGAATCACAAGGGGGATATTCTCGACCATATCGAGGAAATCTTCGCCAGTAAACAAAGATTAACCGATATCAAAAAACTGGGGAACAGTCTGCTTTCGTTTGTTTTTGACGAAGGTGCCGATACTGCATTTGAAAGAATCCAGCATTTTCTATCCGATAAATATGAAACCACAGAAGAGGACCTGATCGAAGTAAACAGGGTGGTGGCGCCGTTTTCAATGGCTTTGTTTGGTCAGATCGTTCACTTTGATAAGTTGACGGAACCTCAGATCAAATCACTCCTGGAATTCAATGAATCCATTATATCCAAAAGATATCCCGGACTGGCCAAAGTACTCGGACTGCAAATGCCGACTGAAGTTCAGGAATCGAGCACCCCTGCCGGGGAAGAAGCAAACCAAGAGGCCGAACCTGCTTTAAAAAACTCATCCTCAGACAAACCAAATTCATCTGACATCGAAATTAAAGCTCAGGAAAGAGAAGCCTTTTTAAAAGCCTTGTGGCCATGGGTATTACTGCTGATTATTTCGGGTATTGCCCTGTTTATTCTCAGGAAATACGAGGATGATTCCGTTGAGACAAAACCGGAAAACACCTTTCCTTTTATCCAAAATGACAGCGTAGTCCTGGATGTGGAAAAAACATACTCCCTTCCAGGAGATATTTTCCTGACCGTAGATCGCAATGGAACCCTGGATTCTATCATGATGCACGTGGAAAATAATCAGGGTATTTCGGATACCCTGCGGTTTAAAAATTCCATCATCAAATTTGAGAACTCCACCTCAGTGCTGACAAGCAATGCCAACACCGAGTTAGGTGGAATCGTCACCATCCTGCAGGCACACCCGACCATTCAAATGGAGATTGATATGCACTACGATTCTACGTTTTACAACCAACACCGGGATGTTGTCTCAGGTCGGATTCAAAACCTGTCCAACTATTTCAACGTATTCGGTCTGGACAATTCCAGATATGAAATCACTTCCACCATCCATCCAAACACAATTAAAATGGACGGTTCGGATTCTGTCGGCCTGGCATCCGATACCATAATAAACTCTGATTCTTCGAAATCACCGATAGAAACACGGGTTGATCTGAAATTTTTCCAACAAACGAATCAGGTAGCCGATTCATTAAATATTCAATAAAATCTGACCAATTTTAAGGCTGATGTGTTATATTCAAGAATGATGCATCTGCTGTGGATATTTGTTTTTGCGTTTACTTTCCATTCTGGTGTTCTACATAGCCAGGACAACAGGAGATTCACCTTTGGTGACGAATTTAAAAGATCCGTCCGGTTCAATTTCAGCAGAGTTCAGAATTTTATTATTCTGGACATCAAGCTTGAAAATACGCTTCCTACCAAATTTATTTTCGACACGGGGAGCGAGTATACGATTATTATCAAGAAAGAACTGGCCTATCTGCTTGATATGGATTATTTTAAGTCCATCCCCTTATACGGTTCGGATTTGAGTCAGGAGGTTTACGCTTTTATTTCCAGAAATGCCGATCTCAATATCGAGGACGAATTACTCGTCCGATCCAACGTATTGGTTCTGGAACAGGATTTTTTGCGTCTTGATGAAATGCTTGGTATGCAGGTTCATGGGATCCTGGGTGCTAACGTTTTCAATCGATACGTTCTGCATATCAACAATCGAAGGAATTATATCGAATTCATCAAAAAAGATCATTTCGAACCCGGTGATGAATACCATCAGATCCCGATATCAATTTTCAAGAGCAAACCCTACCTGACCACCACCGTCAGATCGGGAGGAGACGTGGAACAGGAATTAAAATTTCTGATTGATTCCGGATCGGCGATTCCCTTGTTAATTTACAACAATACGATGGAGCATTTGACGCTACCTGAAACGCTCATTCCCGGCAATTTGGGGGTAGGTATAGGCGGTACTCTGACTGGCCACATGGGATTGATCGATCATTTTCAGTTTGGAAAATATGAGTTTAAAAATATCGTGACCAGTTTTCAGGAACTGGCTATTGACAGCATCGGTCATCTTTACCTCAACCGAAATGGGTTAGTGGGCAACAGCCTATTGTCCCGATTTGATGTGTACATAGATTATCCGGGTTCCATGATGTACGTAAAACCCAATAAAAAATACAATGAACGGTTTCGGATAGATCGAAGTGGCCTGATACTAATCGCTACCGGTCCCGATTTCAATCATATCCTGGTGCAGAAAGTGATCCCCGGAAGCCCGGCCGATAAAGCTGGGATCAAGACTGGCGACGTCATTCACAATTTCAATTTCTGGCCAGTATATTTCTATACCCTCAATAGTATCAACTACAAATTGAGTGGCAAAGAGGGTAAAAAAATCAAAATGACCTTAATCCGGAACGGTGAAAAGATCAAAGCAAGGTTCAGGCTTCATTCCCTTTTTAAAGAATCAGAAAAATCCATCCGGATTCCCACGTCCGATGGTCCATGACCCAATCCATAGACTTCGGCATCTGGACTACCCCTCACATACTGATCTGATTTACCTTTGAAATTTTATGAGAAATCACCCTGTCTGGTGCCCATTTGGGAATATAATTTAATTAAATCATCTATTTCCCTATTTTTGGAAATATGGATTATGGAATTTTAAGTTTAGTACCTCCCATATTGGCTATCGTATTTGCCATCTGGACCCGGCAGGTATACCTTTCGCTTATTACGGGAATCTTTCTCGGTTGGATAATTCTCAATGACTGGAATATCTGGGAGGGATTCCTCGACACCCTGGAAGGACTGGTCAACGTATTTGCCGATGCAGGAAATACCAGGACGATTATGTTTAGTGCACTGGTGGGTGCATTAATTCTATTGGTACAACGATCGGGCGGAGTTCAGGGTTTTATCCACTGGGTTAGCGAGAAGTTAAAAGATAAAAAGAATGGCAGAATCACGGTTCAGTTGTACGCCTGGCTGATTAGTGTATTGATATTTGTAGAAAGCAGTATTTCGGTTCTGACGACCGGGGCTATTTTCAGACCGTTGTTTGACAATTATAAGATTTCCCGCGAAAAACTGGCCTACATCCTGGATTCTGGTTCAGCTCCCTCCTGCATCATCTTTCCTCTCAACGGTTGGGGAGCGTTTATTATGGGATTGCTGGCGACCATGGCAGTTGATCAGCCATTCTTAGAAATTATAAAATCTATCCCTTTTAATTTTTACCCATTAATTGCTTTAGGAACGGTCCCCCTGATCATTTTTTTTGGCTGGGATGTCCCCGTGATGAAGAAAGCAGAGCTAAGGACTCAAAACGGACAGGTACTCTGGGAAAATGCCACACCTATGATCAGCAAAGAGATCCTGGAAACGGAAAAGGCTCCAGGTGTGGAAGCTAAAGCGCTGAATATGGTCATCCCCATCGTGACCATGATAGCGGCCATGCCCGTTATGTTGTTGTACACAGGATGGTCAGAGATAAATCCTGATCTATCTCTGGGCAATAAAGTTCTGACCGCTCTGGGGCAGGGTTCTGGTTCCAAATCTGTATTGTTATCGGTCACCATTTCCATACTGGTGGCTATGGGGATGTACAAAGTACAAGGGATCATGTCCATCAGGGAAACGTTTGACTGGATTCTGAAAGGTATCGCAGCGCTGGTGCCCCTGGCCTTGCTTATGTTGCTGGCGTTTGCGATTGGCAATATCTGCAAGGAGCTGGGAACCGGCCTATATGTGAGTCACAGCATTGGCTCATTCATGTCTATCTCTTTAATTCCGGCTTTGTTATTCATTACTAGTTGTATTATCGCCTTTTCTACCGGAACCTCCTGGGGCACGTTTGCCATTATGATCGGAATAGCCGTTCCTCTGATCAACAGCATCGATGCGCATTTTTCATTGTGTCTCGCTGCAGTATTGGGGGGTGGGGTATTTGGAGATCACTGTTCACCGATTTCAGATACAACGATCATATCATCCATGTCAGCGGCTACGGATCACGTGGATCATGTCCGGACGCAGATGCCCTACGCACTGATTTTTGGTGCAGCCTCGACAGTTCTGTATCTGATCGCCGGATTCATTTTCCACGGGTAATCAAGCCATTTTCTTCATCATCGCTCTGGCTCCCACGTAAAACAACCAGGCAGAAATGGCTAAAAAAACGTGGCTGATATCCATATAGTTGAACCATATGCCCAGTCCTATTTTCGTGATGAAAAAGAAAAATGCGACCATGACCGCCATCACGGCCCAAATGAAGTACCGGATCATTTTGCTGTGATTCCCACTGTAATAATGGTACAGACTAAATCCGAGGACAAAAATCATAAGACCGTATGCAGTGTGAATTTCCACGTAGGCAAAATTGAGGGTCGTGAACGTCAGGTAGGCAAAAATCAGAAGTTCCACGATGTTGATCGACGAAAACAACCGCGCATATCGGGGTTTAATAAATGAGCGGGAATAAGAGACCATCACACGTTCGATGAGGTTGATACCCACCATGCTGATTGCCCATCCCGGGAATTTCCATTCCGGTGTGAAAAGATACAGAAAACCATGGCCTATCAGACCTCCCCATAAGGTGGACAACCCAATACATAAAAAGTAACCTTGAATCAGGTAATAAATATGATGGGAAATCCGGTGTTTGCGGAGCGCGAAAAAGGCATAAAAGCAAATCGCTGCAATCACGAGGTCTGTCAACGTGGTGATCGGCTCGTCAATTCTTATCCCAAACGGGTAAATAGATGGTTGTATCAATTCCGGCCTTTAACTGATGTTTTCTGATTAGGACACAATGTAATCCTATTTGGTAAAATATCCGATAGAAATAAAAATCTCAATTCATAAAAATACGGCTATTCCAACACCGGGCATGTGTGTGGCTACCAAAAGTTCACGGTTGATCATACGATGATGTAGCGACTTCCTGGCAAAACTTTGAGGACCCCCTTCAACTCGAGCTGGAGGAGAATCCCTGCAATTTCTGAGCTCGAAAATGGCAAGGTAGATATGGCCTGATCGATGTGAAATGGTGTGCTTTTATCAAATTTTGTCAAAATAATCTTTTCCTCATCAGTAAGGTCTTTAAACAGCGTCGGTTGGATGGAAAGGCTTTGCTCAATCACGGTCCAGGACATGGCCTCCACCATATCTTG
>CALEIL010000578.1 GCA_937876435.1 uncultured Bacteroidota bacterium | reverse complement strand
ATGGCATTGCGGCACCGGGAACACCCGGTCTATGGTGTGCAATTCCATCCAGAATCGATCCTGACTCCACAGGGAAAAGATATTTTGAGAAATTTTTTGAAGGAAGCAGAAAAGTATTTAAAGCTAAAAACAGCATGAGAAAGATATTGGAAAAATTATACGAGGGTGGTGTCCTGACCACGGATGAAGCCTTTCAGGTGATGACAGATATTGGTGAAGGACGGGGATCCAACGAGGTTTTGGCTTCCCTGCTGACCGTGTACAGGATGCGTCCGATCACAGCGGGAGAATTTTCCGGATTTCGGTCTGCGATGTACGAACTGAGTAATCAGGTCAGACTGGAATCGGAGGGCTCCATCGATATAGTAGGCACGGGCGGCGACGGTAAGAATACCTTCAATATTTCTACGCTTTCCTGCGTTGTCCTGGCTGGAGCAGGATATAAAGTGACCAAGCACGGTAACTATGCGGCTTCCTCAATCTCGGGTTCGTCCAATTTACTGCAGAAACTTGGATACCAGTTCACCAATGACCGCGATGTGCTACAGCGGCAATTGGATAATTACAATCTTTGTTTCTTACACGCTCCACTCTTTCATCCAGCTATGAAATACGTGGCGCCAGTACGAACCTCCATGGGCGTAAAAACGATTTTCAATATTATGGGTCCGGTTATCAATCCGAGCAAACCCAAAGCGATCATGCTTGGGACCTATTGTACCGAAGTAGCGGATTTGTATGCCGAGGTTATGGAAATGTCCGATTACCAGTACGCGATCGTCCACTCGCTGGACGGATACGATGAAATATCCCTGACCGATAAGTTTCTGCATTATACGCGGGAGTATAAAACGGTCCGACATCCGCAGGATCATGATTTTGCA
The DNA here is from genome assembly GCA_937876435.1 of uncultured Bacteroidota bacterium. GTDB lineage: Bacteria > Bacteroidota > Bacteroidia > Chitinophagales > Saprospiraceae > Membranihabitans. The sequence goes on along the minus strand of CALEIL010000578.1, from coordinate 23,883 downwards.
TTGGTGGGACAGGAAGAATTGTTTAGTGGCGAAACCATCGACGAAGCACGGGATTTGTTTATCTCGGTTTTGAAAAATGAAACACCCGAACCGCGGACCAATGTCATATTGATCAATAGTGGAATCGCGATCCACACGCTCCATCCGGAAAAAACGATCGAAGAAGGGATCAGGGAAGCCCGCGAAAGCATCGAGTCCGGACGAGCCTACGAAAATCTGATGAACCTCCTGAACAATCAATAATGGATATTTTACAGAAGATAAAAAAACACAAAGAAATCGAGGTAGCGGAGCGCAAGTCCCTGTATCCTGTCAGATTGCTTGAAAACAGTCAATATTACGATACACCGGTCGTTTCATTATCCCAATACATCACACGGGAAGACAAATCCGGCGTGATTGCAGAATTTAAGAAAAAATCCCCATCAGAGGGGTACATAAATCAGTACGCCGATGTGGAAGAGGTTTCTATAGGGTATATGCAATCCGGTGCTTCAGCCCTGAGTATTTTGACAGATGAGAATTTCTTTGGCGGAACGACGAGTGACCTTCAGAAGGCCAGGACTTATAATTATTGTCCGATTCTACGGAAGGATTTTATCATCGATGAATACCAGATCCACGAAACCAAATCGATCGGAGCGGACGCTATTTTGTTCATTGCGGAGATATTGACGGCAGAAGAAATTAAAAGGTTCACAGAAGTGGCGCTCGGCCTGGGACTCGAGATATTGATGGAAATTCACAGTCAGGAGGAATTGTCCAAGTATACGGATGGAATCCAGGTGCTCGGTGTCAATAACCGGAACCTGAAAGATTTTAAGGTGGATTTGAAACATTCCGTAGATATTTTTAAAAAATTACCGTCTGACCCGGTTAAGATATCGGAAAGCGGTATCCGGAATGAGAAAGATATGATCCGATTGTACGAGGCCGGCTATGAAGGATTCCTGATCGGTACCCGGTTTATGAAAACGCCTTACCCTGTCAAAGCATGCAGGATGTTGATCGAATCATTTTATCAGGAAAAGAAACGCAGATGAAAGTGAAGGTCTGTGGAATGAGGGAAGCCGGTAATATTTATCTGGCAGAGAAAACAGGCGTCGATCTGATGGGTTTTATATTTTATCCCGGCTCGAGCCGATACGTAGGGGCCATCGATCCCATTGATACGGATGGGGTCAAAAGGGTGGGGGTGTTTGTGAACGAGGATAATCAACGCATTCTCGATATAGCCAGGACCTGGAAGCTCGATGTGTTACAACTCCATGGGAATGAAAGCCCGGAGGATTGTGCTTTATTTCACGGCTCTGACCTGGAGGTGGTCAAAGCTTTTTCGGTGGATAGTGATTTTGATTTCGCCCGACTCGAGCCGTATAAGCCTTACATTGACTACTTTTTATTCGATACCAAAGGTGATAATTATGGCGGCAACGGTCTGTCATTTGATTGGCAGATCCTCGATGATTATCCATTGGAAGTTCCGTTTTGGCTGAGTGGGGGAATAGGCCCTGATTCGGTTCCGGCCATATCACTATTAAACCAACCTTTGCTGTATTTGATAGACGTCAACAGTGGGTTTGAAGATCGACCCGGGTATAAAAATATTGAAAAATTAAAAAAATTCGTCGATGAAGTACAAGATAGATGAACGAGGTTTTTATGGTAATTTTGGGGGTGCTTACATACCGGAAATGTTGCACGCCAATATAGAAGAATTGCAAAAACGGTACGTCCAAATACTCGAAGATCCGGAATTTCAAAAGCAATTTCATAACCTGCTGGAGGATTATGCGGGTCGTCCTACTCCATTGTATTATGCCACGCGGTTGTCCCAGAAATATGGAAGCCGGCTTTACCTGAAACGCGAGGATCTCAATCATACCGGAGCACATAAAATCAATAATACGATCGGTCAGATTTTGTTGGCTCAGAAGCTGGGGAAAACCAGGATAATAGCAGAAACGGGAGCGGGTCAGCACGGGGTGGCCACCGCCACTGTCTGTGCTCTGATGGGAATGGAGTGCATCGTGTATATGGGTGAAGTAGACATCGAACGCCAGAAACCCAACGTGTTTAGAATGAAGATGTTGGGAGCTGAAGTGCGTCCTGCCACCAGTGGCAGCAAAACGCTCAAGGATGCCACCAATGAAGCGATCAGAGACTGGATTAATCATCCCGTCGAAACCCATTATATCATTGGTTCGGTCGTAGGACCTCACCCGTTTCCGGATATGGTGGCCCGGTTCCAGTCTGTGGTTTCGTATGAGATGAAAAAACAGATGCAAGACAAGGAGGGGCGTGATCATCCAGACAGAATCATTGCCTGCGTAGGCGGTGGGTCCAATGCGGCCGGAGCATTTTATCACTATCTGGAAGACGAAAGAGTGACTCTGGTAGCCGTGGAAGCTGCCGGAGAAGGGATTCATTCCGGTCGTTCCGCAGCCACCTCTGTGCTGGGAACAGAAGGGATCATTCACGGTAGCAGGACCCTCCTCATGCAGACAAGTGACGGACAGATTATCGAGCCCCACTCTATATCAGCCGGGCTTGATTATCCCGGGATAGGTCCTCTGCACGCACACCTTATCCGCAGTGGAAGGGCTGAAGTGGTTTCCATTACCGATGGAGAAGCTCTGGAAGCGGCCCTGGAACTGAGTAGGCTGGAAGGCATTATACCGGCATTGGAATCAGCCCACGCTCTAGCCGCCCTGAAATATCTCGAATTGAGACCGGACGAATCCACCGTGATCAGCCTCAGTGGTAGGGGAGATAAAGATTTGTCAACGTATATGAAATACCTCGAACATGAATAATATCAAAAAACTATTGGCGAACCGGGAAGAGCCTGTATTAAATATATATTTCACGGCAGGTTTTCCGGAATTGCACAGTACGGTTGACCTGATCAGAAGTCTGAGCAGAAGTGGAACTGATCTGATCGAAATCGGGATGCCGTATTCGGATCCCATGGCTGACGGTCCTACGATCCAGCAGAGCAGTAGTCAGGCATTGAACAACGGCATAAACCTGGACATTCTCTTTGACCAGGTATCCCTGGCTTCCAATGAAGTGGATACACCTTTGATTCTGATGGGATATCTCAACCAGATGATCCAGTACGGAGAGGAAAGATTTCTTCGCAAATGTCAGGAGATTGGAATATCGGGACTGATTATCCCGGATCTGCCCCCGGAATTGTACGAAGACCAATACAGGGAAGTTTTCAACCGTTATGGAATCGAAATTATTTTCCTGATTACCCCCCAAACTTCGGAAGAACGGATTTGGAAAATCGATTCACTTTCGGACTCTTTCATTTATATAGTTTCGGATTCCTCCATTACGGGCAAGACAAAATCTATCTCGCCGGAACAATTGGAATATTTCCAGCGGATCCAAAGAATGAATCTTCAAAATCCAACGTTAATTGGTTTTGGTATTTCGGATCATGAAAGTTTTCTGCGGGCCTCAGAATATTCTTCCGGAGCCATTATTGGAAGTGCCTTTATCAAACGATTGGAAGCCGACCATGGAAAGAATGATGTGGATCAGACGGTCAGAAATTTTATAAACGAAATCAAAAAAGGTCGATGATAATACATCTCAACTCTGATATTTCTACTGGTCAACGACAAGATATTTTCAACCGTTTGGACCAGATTGGTTATTCGGGCTCCGAAGTGACGACCCAGTTCAGTCATTATATAGTAGCGGTTGGTAAGAAACCAGTTGATATCCGGACCATAGGTCAATTGCCCGGAGTTTTGGACGTGTACCGGGTCAGTGATCCGTATAAATTGGTTTCCAGGAAATGGAAACTGGATTATACAGAGGTGGCAGTGGGGAATGATCTGACCATCGGACCGCATAGCCTGACACTGATGGCAGGCCCTTGTTCGATAGAGTCTGAAGATCAGATAGAATCAACCGTGGCGCACCTACTGAGTCACCACATTCCAGTCATGAGGGGAGGGGTTTACAAGCCCAGATCTTCACCGTATTCTTTCCGGGGTATGGGCCTGGAAGGTTTGAAGCTATTCGCCAGGCATTGCAGAGAAAATGGCATCAAGATCATCACCGAAGTGATGATGGTGGAACAGTTGGAAGACATGTATGATTACGTCGATATATTCCAGGTCGGTGCCCGGAACTCTCAGAATTTCAATCTCCTCGATGCGTTGGGCAGGGTGGATAAACCCGTTCTGCTCAAACGGGGAATGAGTATGACTATCTCCGAACTATTGCAATCAGCAGAATATATTTTCTCCAATGGAAATGAGAAAATTTTGTTGTGTGAACGGGGTATCCGGACTTTTGAGGATTCCTATCGCAACACGATGGACGTCAATGCTATAGCTATTCTCAAGGAAAAGTCCCATTTGCCCGTTATTGCCGATCCATCTCACGGAATCGGAATCAGAAAATATGTGGATAAAATAGCGCGAAGTGCGGTAATGGCAGGAGCTGATGGCGTGATCCTGGAAATCCATGAGACGCCAAACAAAGCTTTTTCAGACGGACAACAAACGTTGGATTACAGGGAGGCCGGACATCTGTATCCACAACTCAGGGAGTTGTATGAGTTGAGGGAGAATTTTGATAATATAAACATTGTGTCATAATACAAGCTGAGAATATGCTGAAGAAGGTGTACTGTATTTTATTTCCATTGTTATGTGGACTGTCAGTTCACCTGGAAGCCCAGCAAATCTACAGCAATGATTTTTTGAACATTGGCGTCGGAGCTCGTTCTCTGGGAATGGGTAGAGCTGTAGTGTCTACCGAAAGTTCCATCCAGGCCGCCTATTGGAACCCAGCAAATTTGTCGACCGGCGACGGACCAATACAGCTCAGCGCTATGCACGCCATCTGGTTTGCAGGCGTAGTCAATTACGATTATCTCGGTGCAGGATTTAGAATGGGATCCGACAATAAAGCTTACGGGGCAGTATCCATGATCCGGATGGGGATCGATGATATTCCCAATACGCTGCATCTATACGGACCGGATGGCCGTATCAATTATGCCAACATTCGGTCATTTTCAGTGGCCGATTATGCATTTTTATTCACCTATGGACGCCAATTGGGAGATAGCGACTGGAGATTGGGTGGAAATGTCAAAGTGATCCGCCGTGTATTGGGTAGTTTTGCCAAGTCTTGGGGAGGAGGACTGGATCTGTCCGTGTCGTATACAGGCTCCAATTTTAGATTCGGGGCGGTGGTGAGAGATGCCTCCTCTACCTTCAACGCCTGGTCGTACAGTTTTTCCAATGAAGAAATTGAAATCCTCAATAATCTGGGAAATACGGTGCCGGAATCGGCCCAGGAAGTGATCAGGCCTTCCGTATCGACCGGTATTTCCTACCGGTACCATCTCAATGAAAATCTGGACGCGACCATCGCCCTGGATGCCGATATTACTTTCGACGGCCGTCGCAACACACTGATCAATACGGATGCCATGAGTGTGGAGCCTCACGTGGGAATCGAACTGAGTTCCAGGGATATATTGTTTTTGAGAGCCGGTATTTCCTCGGTTCAAAGCCGAAAAAAGATCAACAATCCACAAGCCAATGAATATTTTGTCCAACCCAATATGGGGATCGGTCTAAAATTGGGGCGTATCGGAATCGATTATGCGCTGGCCTTCCTCAATGAATCCGATGGCAAGAGTTCCCTCAGCCACGTATTTTCCGCCACGTACACGTTGCGCTAGAGAAAATTCACGAATTTTCTGTATTCACGAATTTTCTATAATTCCTCCTGCGGGACCACGGTTTCGTTTCTGGCCTCTTTCAATGTATCGTTGGCATGGGTAAAAGCGACCAGGGTGACGATTAACAGGATGACGGTCACCGTCATAGGGAGCCAAAATATGATGTCACTAAACGTAAATTGTCTGTAATTGGCACCGTAGAATTCTTCCGGTCTCTCGATGGGATGTTTGCTGGCAGTAGCAGAGGCGGTGGCCTGAGCCTCGCTTTCGATATGTCTCAGAATGGCTCCGATTTGTTCGTTGGACAGGTTGGGGTGAGAGGGCATCGGTACTTTGTTGTATTTGTTGAACAATTCCACCGCTACAGGATCACCCGCCATGATCATCTCCTGGGAGTTTTTGATAAAACTATACAGCCACGCACTGTCCCGTCGTTCAGTTACGCCCTTGAGCGCAGGACCTACCAGATTCTGTTCGATGCTGTGGCACGACATACAATTGTGCCTGAATAAGGCCTGAGCATCTTCCTGTGCGGTGACCGTGGTGAGGCTGAGGAAGAAAATGATCAACGCTCCAAAATAGTTTTCAGACTTTTTCATGAAGTAAATTAATCGGTTCATAATATTATATTTTATACTCGCTCCTGAGCTTTTTCACTGAATTTAAAATGTTTTGATCGGCCCCCGGATCGGTTCCATTGATGATATCTCTGATTCTGTGATCGGGATCGATGATCATAATATTTTCTGAATGTATAAAATCGTTTTCATCGCCTGCACCACCTGAGGCAGACATCAGAAAATCCTTCCGCGCCACCAAATACAACTCCTTTTTGTCACCTGTAAGCAAAAACCATGAATCATTGTTGGCGTTGTACTTTCTCGCGTATTCAAAAAGTCGCTCCGGATCATCCCTTTTGGGATCCACGGTCAAACTAATGGTCACGACGGATTCCTCGTTCCTCATCAGATCATGGACTTCCTGCAGGTTTTTCATCACCTTGGGACACACAATCGGACAGCTCGCAAAAAAACTGTTTACGATCCATATCTTACCATTGTATTTCTCTGATTCAAACAATCGATTCTGTTGGTCAGTGAATGAAAACTCACCGACCAGATGGCCTTCATTTCCGTATACAGGCAATGGTGCATTGTTCTCGAATACCTCGACCAGCACGTAACCCACCGCGGTAAATCCTATCAATATCAGAAAAAATACAACGATACTTTTATTCATCATCCTCCAAATTGAGTGTTTCTGCATCCCCCACCTCATCGGGTTGATACAGTTCCAATGGCGCTGGATTCTGGGGTTCATAAGGTGCTGCTCCCCGTCCGGTATATTCAAACACATTGAGAATAGCCGGTACGTATGCTACCAGTATGAGAGCCAACATGATGGCGATCCATGGTTTGAAAGAGTTGAGAAAAGGAATGACTTTTTCTTTGTGGACCGTATCGTAGGTGGGGAAAGAAATATAACTTTCCTTGGTCTTTTTGGCGAACAATAGATCGATCAAAACAATGAAAAACAGCCCCGCAGCGGCGAATAGTATCACCCCTCCGATGACCGTGGTGCCCGTAGTCCATACCCAGTCAGGACGGTACAATGGGCTATCGGGATCCATATAACTAATCCCCATGTTGGTCCTTCTTGGTTCCCCTCTAAGTCCACCGACCATCAGTCCTGCTGAAAAAATAAACATTCCGATCGTCCACAGATATGGGATAGCATTGTTGATCCTTTTCAACCGGATCTCTTTTCCTGATAATCGTTCCAATAAGTAAAGACTCATTCCTATGATTCCCAGAAATACTGGTCCTGCCACGGTCATATGGAAGTGCCCGGGGAGAAAAGCCGTATTGTGAACGAGACTGTTCAGCACATAACTGGCGTTGATAATCCCGGTAAGACCACCAAAAATAAAGATGATCAAACCGCAAATCAGATAAGAAAACAAATACCGGTCTTTTTCGAAAAACGGTAATTTGGACATCCAGGTAAACAGTCCTTTGCTCCTGTGACCTTTTTTCCATGCCGCATATTCCAGCGAGGCTGCGATGGTGAAAGCGGTGATAAAACTCGGTAATGCCACGCCGTATGTGAGCAGTGATTGAAAGAATTTGACACCTTTAGTGATGGTTGGTTCAGAAAACTGATGGTGGGTACCAACCGGTATGGAAAATACCAGGAATAGAAAAAACGCGAGTTTTCCCGCATTATCCGAATACAATTTTCCACCTGCCAGCGTAGGCAGCATCACATAATACATTAAATACACTGGTAACAACCAGAAGTACACCAGGGCATGTCCAAAGAACCAGAACAGGGTCCTCGTCAACGGTACATTGACCGTGGCAGTGATTCCCATAGACCATGGCAGGAGTAATACAAGAGAAGAATAGGCTACCGGGATGGAGCACACAAACCACATGATGAAATTGACCATCGTAGCGACCACGGCAAGAGGTATTCTTTCGCCTTTGTGTTCTCTTCTCCATTTCCGGTACATGCTGATCCATCCAAAAAAGGCGACCCACGATCCCGAAATCAAAAGCGCATTTCCGATATAAAACAGCGGATGAGCCTTCATAGGAGCGTAGAATGTATACAACACCGACGCCTGCCCCGATAGAATCATGGCGGCCGAGAGCAGTGTGCCTACCACCATCATAATGGCTGATATCCAGGCCGTAGTCATTTGCATTTTGATTCCGGTATAATACGTCATGCAGACGTGTCCAAAAGCCACCGCAAAAAAAGTGGTAAGTACCAGTGCATTGATGACACCGTGTAATGTGAGTCCCTGGTAATAGTCCAATGCAGCGAATGAAGTCTGAGAAATCATCCCGGATCTGTACAACGTCTGCATCAAGCCATGATAGATTCCCAAAGTCAACAAGGCAAGTGGAACGCTTAAAAGGAGGTACATCAGCCTTTTTTCTGACATACTGAGGTTGATCTTTTTCATATGGTTTTAGTTGTTGGGATAGTTGACAATAATTTCACCCATCATGTGCTGGTGACCAGAACCACAGTATTCATGACAGACTATCTTATACACTCCAGGCTCTTTGAAGGTGACCGTTTCCTTGTTGATGCCCCCGGGAACAGCCATCATGTTGAGCGCTACTTTATGTATGTGCAATCCATGAACCACGTCCTTGGACGTCAGATAAAAATCCACTTCAGCACCTACGGGTAACCTGATTTCGTGTGGCTCAAAACTCCACATTTGGGCCAGCGCAAAAACCTGATATACTTTGTCATCCAGTTTTTCGACCCTGGGCTGCGTAAAGGATTCATCGTATGGTATGCATTCAGGTATGCCCGTCGCATAAGTAAACACGGACCTGAGAATGGCGACTAAAAAAATCGCCAGGGTGATCCCGGTCAGGATCATGACTTTTACTTCGTACTTATCCATCCTTTTTTAATATTTTGAAATTTGCAAAAAGTAGGCGGAGAAAAAAATTATTGCCGCCAGAATAAGGAGTGCAATCAAAAATGCCACGGCTCCTCTCGGCACAAAATTTTCATCATTTGGTTCCATAAGATTGGTTATTAATTTTAAAACACTACCACAATCGGGCATCTGCAATATAGTAAATTTTGCGTCAAAAATACAATACCTAAATGTCTTGTATTATGATCTATATCATAAAATTCTTATATGGAATAAAAATAAATATATGAATCTACGGGCAACTTTTCCCCAATTTTATAGGCTATAAAAGTTAGATTCTTACATTTCTTCCCCCACTTTCTATCTGCTGGATATTTTTCTGTCAAAGGGTTGAACCTCCAAGGTAATTACTTTTAACGAATAATTTTACCCGCTTTCACCTGGATCATATTTTTTTGCTTCAATGCGCTGATGCTTCTGATGACGGTCTCTACCCGAAGCCCTATCATATCCGCGATTTCTTGCCGGGTGTGTGGGACTTTGTATTCTTCATGATTTTGTTTTCCATCCTTTTTTTTCAAATAATCGATCAGAATCAGTATCCTTTTCTCAGATAACTCCATTGAAATGGCCTGGGATATGCTTGCCTTATAGTGCAGCCGCAATGACAACCTCTTCAATAGTACGAGATAATAATCGGGGAATGCAGCCAGTAATTTCAGAAGATTGGCCTGAGTGATGACCAATAACTCGGTTTTGGTCATAGCCTGGGCATTGCCAGGATAGGATATGTCAGCAAATAAAGCAGGCTCTCCAAAACTTTCTCCGGTATTGAAAATTCCCTGGATAAATTCCTTTCCCGAATCACTGATGGTCGTCACCCGAATCTGTCCTTTCCTGATTTGATAAAAATTTTGGGCCTTTTCTTCCTGTTGAAAAACCAAATCTCCGGATTGTATTATGTCTATACGGGCTCCGAATTGAATTAATAGTTTTTCTGGGATCATAAGTTCGGATTTTCAATCCAACATATTTGACTATTTGTAATATACCTCCTGACAAGTGGAAGATAATATTTATTATCGAACTTTTTCTAAAAGTGACCCTTTTCCCGGATTTTGAGGGCAGATCGGGAATACCTGATTCGGATGTCGATTTACTGTGAAAATCTGATTGGACGGAATGGGCTGGTTAAGGTAAAATCCTCCCTTAGGCCTTATTTCAGGTAAACAGGGTATCATGGAGATTTATAATTTGGATTCTTGGATGGAAACTGACCCCCATCTCTTGAAATCAGTATTCGTAGCGCATCTAAAAGCTCCTCAGTTTTGGTGGGGTATTTCTTGCTGAGGTCAATATTTTCTTCTTCATCTTCAGCTATATTATATAGCTCTGACTTTTTATGTTCGTACCAATGGATCAATTTCCAGTCTCCCAGGCGAATGGCTGCGCCAGGAGTCCATCCACTTCCGTGATAGTGGGGATAATCCCAGTAAAGAGGTTGTCCTGGTTCTTCGGGGGGTTCCATTACGTTTCTTCCGGTCATATTCCTGGCTGACAACGTGCCCAACCCTGCGGCGGACCACAGGGTCGGTAATATGTCCTGGTGTACGGTGGGGGCATCGATCCTGGCTATGCGAGGGGATTGATCCGGGATATGGATGATCTGGGGAATACGGATACCTCCCTCATAGCACCAACCCTTTCCCGCTCTTAGCGGACGATTGCTCGTTGGGATTCCCGTTTTTCTGTGTAATGTGGATAGCCCCCCATTATCGGACGTGAATAAAAATACCGTATTTTCCCAAAGCCCCAATTCTTTTAGGGAACCGATGAGCTTCCCCACGTTGCGGTCCATGGCCGTCACCATGGAGGCATAATCCAGGTTATTTTGGATCAGCAGGGTATGGGCGTCTTGCTCGGGATAGGTGATTTCAGGAATAGAGATATCATCGTACGAGGGGCGGTCTTCCTGGTTGGCTTGTATCGGTGTGTGGACGTTGTAAAATGAAAGAAAGGCCAAAAATTGCTGGTCCTTATTATTTTGGACAAAGCGGATCACCTCATCTGTCAACCGGTCGGTTAGATATTCCCCTTCCGGTCCGTCGGAGAGTTTGGAATTATTGTAAGGACTGTAATAACCTCCGGGAGGAGACCCCTTATCGATCCCCCCTATATTGATGTCAAATCCCTGGTTTTCCGGTGTGTATGGCTCATCCCCCAAATGCCATTTTCCGGCAAAAAAGGTTTTATATCCGGCCTCCCGGAAATATTCCGCGATCGTTTTTTCTTCCAACGCCAGTTCGTTGGGAATGGCCGGACTCGTCAGGGGGCGATCTCCCGGTCGTTGTCCCGGAATCCAGTCCGTAATCCCAAGCAGGGTTGGATTTTTCCCAGTCATAATGGCTGCCCGTGAAGGAGAGCAAACCGGGTGTGCGGAATATGCCTGGGTAAAAACGGTAGCTTGTGCAGCGAGTTCATCCAGATGGGGAGTCCTGTATAAAGAACTGCCGGCATAGTGCAGGTCCTTCCAACCCAGATCGTCTACCAGAACGATCACGACATTTTTTGGTGCGGTCGATTGGGCCTGAATCAATAGAATGGGAATCACCACAAAGATGTAAAGCATAAAAAATCTCGAGAGGGCGGATTTTGAAAGCATCGCTATACTGTTTTCATTGAGACATAAAGTAACGGTTTTTTCTGGGGATGTGGAGGATTTACTGGAATAAAGTAATGCACCATCCCCGTAAAATGTCTGCCACTCAGACTTCATCAAAAATGTGTGAAATGGTGTTCCGCCCATACTCTGGATAAAATAAACAGGAGTAGTTTTTCACTAACTGCCATATCTATTTTACCTTTACATCCTGAAAACAATGCAGTGTGATTGAAGAAAATTCAGAGGAAGAATTCGATGATATCCGGGTGATACATGTAGACCCCGGACAGGACTTGATGCGGATCGACAAATTCCTGATGGATAGGCTGGCGCAGGTCTCCCGGAATAAAATACAGGAAGGTCTCAGAGATCACCGGATTAAGGTGAACGGGACGGAAATCAAGCCCAACTACAAGGTCAGACCCGGCGACGAGATCACCATCGAGACCCCCGTCAACGAAGCATACGATGGCATAGTGATACCGGAGAACATACCCCTGGATATCCGGTACGAAGACGAATACCTGCTGGTAGTCCATAAACCTGCCGGCATGGTGGTGCACCCGGGATATGGCAATTATCAGGGAACCCTGGTGAATGCACTCACGTATCACGTAGAACAATCTGATTTGCCAGTCCTGGAAGGAAATGATCCCGATCGTCCCGGATTGGTGCATCGGCTTGACAAAGATACCAGCGGATTGTTGGTGATCGCCAAAAACGCCCAGGTCCTTCAACAATTGGCCAGCCAGTTTCACGATCACAAACCAGAAAGACGTTACCTGGCCATCGTATGGGGAAGCCCCGATCCGGCGGAAGGCACTATCCAAAAGCCAATCGCCCGGCATCCAAAAAACCGACTACTTTTTACGGCTCTGCACGATGATTCCGATATGGAAGGTAGGCATGCCGTGACTCATTACAAGGTTCTCAAGGATTTCTATTACGTTTCGCTGATCGAATGCCGGCTGGAAACTGGTCGTACCCATCAGATTCGGGTCCATATGGAATCGATCGGACATCCCGTGTTCAATGACCTTCGGTACGGAGGAGACCGGATCCGCAAAGGAACCGTGTTTTCGAGGTATAAACAATTTGTGGAAAATTGCTTTAAGATATGCAGCCGTCAGGCTCTGCATGCCCAATCCCTATCGTTTGTGCATCCGGTGACCAAAGAGAAAATGACTTTCGAATCGGAATTGCCGGATGATATGGCAGAGTTGGTCGAACGGTGGGAGCGGTACGTCCAGGACCGGATGGGAAAGGATAAGGAATTTTTGGATTAAATTTGTTTTTACGAGGTGGAGGATTCCCCATGATACCTCGGTTTGGGAGCTTACCTCTGATTACGATTTGGGAGCGGCCATTTTTATGAATCAATAAATTAATAACGATACCATTGATGATTGAAGTAGCTACATTTTTAAAATCATTGGGGCACCTGAGGTTGGCCATCCAGGATCGGCATCCATTGCTGGAAGCCAATATCCACCGGACTTCTTTCCACAATCCCTGGTTTGAAAAATCCAAATACTGGCAGAGCCTGGATTCCCTGGCGGTTCATATGTTGTTTCCTTCCGCGATTGAAAAATGGTGTACCAATTACCGGTTTCCGGTAAAATTGGAATTTCGTCAAACCATCGGTTTGATATTTGCCGGAAATATACCCCTGGTGGGTTTCCATGATTTCCTGAGCGTTTATCTGTCCGGGCATCGGGCCGAAGTGAAATTGTCGGGGAAAGATCCCTACGTCTTCCCGACCGTCATCCAGCTCATCGCTGAAATCGACCCCACAGTCAATGACCGGATCAAAATCGTGGAAAAATTACAAAATTTTGATGCTGTGATTGCCACCGGGTCTAATAATACCAACCGATATTTTAGGAAATATTTTGCTGATTATCCCTCTATTTTACGGAACAACCGAACCTCTGTAGCAATCCTGGTTGGCAATGAAACCAGGGACCAACTCACCGGCTTATCACATGATATATTTGATTATTTTGGTTTAGGGTGCCGGAACGTGACGAAGCTTTTTGTACCGGAGGGTTATGATTTTCAACCTTTACTGGAAGCGATGGAATCGTTTTCCGGAGTAATGAACAATATCAAATACAAGAATAATTTTGATTACAACCTTTCTATCGAATTGCTCAACAGAAGCGAAATCATTTCGACCGATTTTGTACTGTTGAAAAAGGATACGGATTCATTTTTCTCCCCGGTAGGAATGGTTTACTTTGACACTTATTCGGATCTGGTAGAATTGGATCGTCTTCTTTCAAACCGGAGAGATGAATTACAAACCGTAGTGGGGCAGCACACTGTTCCCGCTGTTCCGCATACAGATTTTGGTATGACCCAACAACCCGGTTTATTCGACTATCCGGATGGAGAGGACATCGGACACTTTTTGTTCCAGTTAACGTGTAATGTAGAATCGTGACACGAAAAGAACGAGGCAGACAAATCGGGATCATCCTGGATGAATTGTATCCCCGGATGGAAATTCCATTGGATCATCATGATCCTTATACTTTATTGATCGCTGTGCTTTTGTCTGCACAATCCACGGACAAACGCGTCAATCTCATCACACCGATCTTATTTGAACGGGCGGACAATCCCAGGGATATGGCCAAAGTTCCCGTAGAGGAGGTGCGATCTATTATCCGTCCGGTAGGTTTGTCCCCGCAAAAGTCAACAGCCATCGTCGAACTCTCCCGGATTCTGGTGGAAAAGTACGATGGTAAGGTTCCTGCTGACATGGATTTGCTCGAAGAACTCCCCGGGGTGGGTCATAAAACTGCTTCTGTGGTTATGGTGCAAGCCTTTGGGCAGCCAGCCTTTCCGGTGGACACGCATATCCACCGCCTGGCCTGGCGATGGATGTTAAGTACCGGCAAGTCGGTTAAAAAAACCGAGGAGGACCTGAAAAAGATCTATCCCATCGACGAATGGGATAGACGTCATTTGCAGATCATATATTTTGGACGGGAATATTGTCCGGCCAGGGGTCACGATCCGGTGAAGTGTCCGATATGTTCGGAATTCGGAAGGAAAACCTTGTTTAGGTAGAAACCCGATTGCCTGCGCTTCCACTGACTTGGAGTTGGATGTTCGAAAGTCTCAGCCTCATGCCCTACGGGCGTTGATGCGCGTCGCACTTTTGGGGCCTTCGGCCGATCGAGGTTTGCCGTCCGGACCCATTGGTAATTCCAAAATCGTAAATTCATCCGCCTCATGCCCTACGGACGTTTGATGTGCTTCGCGCCATTGAGGCCTGCTACGGAATAGTGGAATGAAAGATGAAACCGTAGAAGAATGGATACGCCATACATCAGGGAACAAAAACGGATATAGATGGTCAATTAATTTTTGATAAATTATAAAGGAATTGTAATTAGAACATGTAGAAAGGAGCATCGTCCGGATCGTTGGTGTGGTTCACTTTGGAAGGATTTCTTTTGCCTGCACAAAATGCCTTCTTTCATGGGCGATCAGTATGTCAAATGCGGTTTCGAGGGGATACACGATGTTTTTGTTGGCGGGAGAGCAGATGACCGCTCCATTTGCCACCAGCTCCCGGGAGTTTTTGATCTGATCTTTCAATTCTTCCTGATGTCGTACAAATCTGTCAAGGATTTTATCCTGGTTTGTTTGCTCATCAGGTTCCCAGATCGGGTAGGTTTTGGTTTTTACTTTTCGGTCTGGTTGGACCGATTTCAGGAGTGTACGGCCTATTAATTTGGATAAAAAATGAAATCTGGACAGAAAAGGGGGGTGGTAACGACCATCCCGGAGCGAATCCAGGATGGAAAAATAACTTTCATTGATCAGGATGAGATGGCGCATGTTTTGAGCGATGCTCCAGGCATTTTCGTGGGGTTGCCAGTTCAATTGTTCCTCCGAAAGTTCACGGAAGGTACTCTCGAAATCACTGGTAATCTGATCTATTTGTGTGATCCATTTATCCATGGTTTGCTTCGTATCTGCCATTTGTTAAATAATTGTCATGTGTGAAATGAATTATCCGTCTACTGGTAAAGATAGGGATTGACGTAAAATATTATTGGAATAAATTGATAATTTAATCATAGATAATCGTTGTACAATTAGTATAACAGGAGATAAACCTTGCAGTAAAAGGTGATACCTATCTTGTACAACTCTTTGAAAGAAATATATTGTTAATCTGAAAAAAGTAACCAATGGACTTACGAAGTTTGATTGTGGTGGTCATGATTGTCATAGGACCTTTATCAGCAGGACATAGTCATCCGATGGCAGGGATCCCGGAAGAGATTAGTCATCTACGGGTTATTCACACGGATGCGTTTATCAGGGATGCCGAAAGCATAGCCCTGGATATCAGCGGAACGGTGATGGATAACGAAGGAAATCCATTGATCGGGGTTAATATCCGGGTTAAAGGGACCGATTTCGGTACCGCTACCGATGCAGATGGGGCCTTTTATCTGGAGGATGTTGATGAGGAGGCTATTCTGGTGTTTTCTTACATCGGCTACCAAACGAAAGAAGTGTCCGTGGCCGGAAATACCAGCCTCACGGTCACGGTGCTTTCGGATTCCCAATTATTGGATGAAGTGGTCGTCGTGGGGTATGGAACGCAGACCAAACGCGATTTGACGGGATCGGTGGCTCAGATCAGTAACAAGGAATTGGAGTCGGTTCCGGTGTATAACGTGGGCGAGGCACTTCAGGGTCGGGCCAGCGGTGTGTCAATCGTCAACAATTCCGGTGCACCCGGATCCAGGGTGCAGGTCCGGATCAGGGGTGGTAATTCGATGATAGGAAGCAATGATCCCCTGTACGTAGTGGATGGCTTTCCGCTGGTGGGTGGCCTCAATTTTATCAACCCGGCAGATATTGAAACCATAGATGTCCTCAAAGACGCATCTGCCACGGCTATTTATGGGGCCAGGGGAGCCAACGGAGTTGTGATGATAACCACCAAAAGCGGGAAGGGAAGTGAAACGGGCACCGTATCCATCAATAGTTATTATGGAATGCAGAATACGGCCAAACGATTTGATATGCTCAATGCGGAAGAATATGCCATCGTGGCAAATGAGTTTCTGAAAAATAACGGTGGACAACCCTATTTCAATGAAAGCAACATTCCGACCGAAGTCACAGATTGGCAGGATGTTATTTTTAGGGCGGCTCCCGTCCAAAATCATACCTTGAGTTTTACAGGAGGAAGCGGCAAAACCAGCTATTCGTTATCCGGAAACTATTACCTACAGGATGGAATCATCATCAATTCCGGCGTGGAGAAGGGATTGTTTCGATTCAATCTCAATCATGAAATAAAGAGTTGGCTCAATCTATCGGTCAATCTGAACGCTTCCAGAAGAGAACAACAATCTGTACCTGTCGACAATGGCAGGCGGGGAAATAATCTGCTTTCGGGAGCCCTGGCAGCAGCACCGGGCTTGTCTGTGTACGACGAAAACGGTTTGCCGACCCGGATTGGTGAGGTTTATCCTTTTACAGATCCCGGGGATATGAGAAATCCTATGCTATGGGCTGAACCGTACAAAAACAGTTCCTTTGCTAACACTGTACTGCTCAACAGTTTGCTCGATTTCAAGATCACCGAAGATCTGTCCTTTAGCACCCGGCTCGGCCTGGAATATGAAAACGCGAGAGGCAATGGATTCTCGCCGATCATTTATCCCAACGATCGGGGAGGAGCTTCCACGAGTAATGGCTACTGGAATTCGTTCCTGAACGAAAATATCCTCACGTATTCCAAAACTTTTGCGTCAATTCATAAACTGACGGCTCTTGCCGGTGTAACCTACCAGAATTATTCTACACGAGGTTCAGGGATCTCGGTTTCAGGTTTCACCAACAATATTACGCAGGATTACAATCTGGGGTCGGCTGAAACCACCAATCCCGCTTCCTCGTATGCATCCGAATGGACGCTGCTTTCGGGTCTGGGCAGGGTGAACTATTCTTTTATGGATAAATATTACGTCACCGCCAGTATCCGGGCTGATGGTTCTTCCAGGTTTGGAAAAGACAATAAATGGGGCGTTTTCCCCTCGGGCGCTCTGGCCTGGAGGGTCTCGGAAGAGAGTTTTATGAAAGACAATATAGGTATTATCGATAACCTTAAATTGCGTCTGAGCTATGGTGTATTGGGAAATACGGCCGTATCCCCATACCAATCCCTGGATAGACTGATAGCGGTCAATTATATCTATGCAGGAGAAGCCCTGAATATCGGCTACGCACCTGCGGGTATTTCCAACAGTCAATTGAAATGGGAGACCACCCGGGAAATCGATTTGGGTTTTGATCTGAGCGTTTTGAACAGTCGGCTCAATTTTACCTTTGACTACTATAAAAAGAATACCGAAGATCTTTTGGCCTCTGTTCCACTGGCACCTTCTGTGGGATTTGGTTCGATTCTTCAAAACCTGGGTGAAATTCAGAACCAGGGAGTCGAATTTGGATTGGAAGCTTTCATTTTGGAAGGAGATTTTAGTTGGGATGTGTCCGGGAATCTCTCCATCAACCGGAATGAAGTCAAAGAAATTGCCGGGGGCAGTGATGTGGTCACAGTCGGACAGACATCGGGCCTTCCCGGGTACAACATCGCCCGCATAGGGGAACCTTTGGGTTCCTTTTACGGATACGAAGAAGACGGGTTGGATGAAACCGGTCAGATCAAATTCGTCGACCATAATGGAGATGGAGAGATCACTCCTTTGGATCGGGTCATTTTGGGTTCACCGTACCCCGATTTTGAATTTGGCTTCAATACCGATTTTTCTTACAAAAATTTCAACCTGAATATTTTCATGCAAGGCGTTCACGGGAACGATATCTTTTTTGCGACCGCGTTTACCAACCTCAATTCTTTCCAGCGCACCCAAAATCAGTTTGCTGATTTGATCGGCAATTACTGGACAGAGGCGAATCCGGATCCCAATGCCAAATATCCCAAACTTAGTGCTCTGACTCAGATGCGACCATCGGATCGTTTTATTTTCGATGGGACCTATCTCAAGTTGAAATCGGTCCAGCTATCCTATAATTTACCGGTTGTCAATCTCAACTGGATATCCAACGCCACAATCTATGTCAAAGCGACCAACCTGTATACGTTCACTTCATATATAGGACTGGATCCGGATGTCAATACGAGAGGAAGTGATTCCCAATCGATCGAGAACAGACTTTTCACAGGAACGGACGAAACGGGGTATCCATCCCCAAGAATTTTTGGAGCGGGTATAAATCTCAGTTTCTAACAAACAAAAAGAAAGACAGATGAAAAAGATAATCACTTTATTGCTCATGATCGGTTTCTTTTCTTCCTGTGAGGATTTGCTGGAAGAAGTGCCGAATGATTTTATATCAAGAGCCAATTTTTACAAAAATGCGACCGACGCCCAGGCGGCAGTGACAGGGGCATACTCATCGTTTTACAACAATTATGGAATTAACTATTGGTTGTTTCTGGTCAATCACGCCGATTATGAGAATGGGCGGGGTTCGCAGGCCCCCATTTCGGACTTTAGTCAGGTCCTGGACGTAGGAAACGTGGGAAGAGCAGCCAGTATTTGGTCCTCATTTTATATTACCATCAACCGGGCAAATTCAATATTGGAAAACGTACCGACCATTGAGATGGATGAAGGTCTGAAAAAGAGATATTTGGCCGAAGCTCATTTTTTGAGGGCTATGTCCTATTTTAATCTGGTGAGGGGATTCGGGGCTGTGCCGCTGAAGACATCAGAGAGCACGGATATCAGTACCATCGGGGCTTTCAGGACGCCAGAAGACATGGTCTATGATCTGATCATCCAGGATGGTATCACAGCGTCGGAAGGATTGCCCGAAAGCGTGGGAGCAGAGACTGGGAGAGCATCCAGGTGGGCTGCTAAAATGTTGTTGGCGGAAGTATATCTGACCCGTGAGCGATGGGCGGAAGCTGCCAAAGAAGCTGGTGACGTGATAGCAAGCAACCAGTATTCACTGGTACGGGTCAATGAACCTGCTGACTTTTACGATATTTTTGCGGTGTCGACCAGTACTGAAGATATATTGTCTATTCATCACGCCCCATCCAAGGGTTCGAGTCTGCCAGGTTATCTTCATCGGCCAGGAACTCCGCCCTACAATTACAGCAGTGGGGGCGTATACGCCTGGTTGCCCAACGAGGCATCGTTTCTATCCACCTGGGATCCAAATGATCTCAGAAGAGATTTCAACCTATACACCCAATATCTGGGACCCGATGGCAACCTCGTTGATTTACCAGCTGCCACTCCGATCCTGTTTAAAAAATTTATCACCGATCCATCAGGACTTAGTATATACAGTGATCCGGTTTTCCGATACGCAGAAGCATTTCTGATTTTTGCAGAAGCAGAAAGCATGGCCAATGGGGGACCAACAGCTTTGGCGCTCGAACGGTTAAATGTCATCAAAAGAAGAGGATACGGGCTGGATCCCCATTCCCCATCTGCGGTAGATTATCCGTCCGGGATGGGAGCGGCTGAATTTCGTGAGGCTGTTTTGATGGAAAGGGCCTATGAGTTTATCGTTGAGGGAAAAAGATGGCACGATCTGCGAAGAACTGGAACGGTCAAAGAGGCTATGGCCAAGGTGGGAAGGACCGTGATCGATGAGCGTATTTTGTGGCCTATTCCTCAGGAGGAAATCGATAATAATCCTGATTTGACCCAGGCAGACCAAAATCCTGGATATTAAGTTTATATTTGGTGAAATTTGTAAATGATATGTTCAGAAAGTATGTAGCCTTGTTTTTTTTCCTGGGAATCTGTGGATATGGGTTTGCCCAGAATTCGTACGATATCGTAATTTACGGAGGTAGTTCAGCCGGTGTATCTGCTGCTATCCAGGCCGCGCGGATGAATAAATCCGTGGTGATCCTCGAACCCTATAACCGACTTGGAGGTTTGACCACCGGAGGGCTTGGGGCCACTGATATTGGCAATAAACGAGTGATCGGAGGTATTTCCAGGGAATTTTATCAGAATTTAAAAAAGCACTATTCCCAGGATTCAAATTGGGAATGGCAGGAGAGGGACGATTATTTGGGTAGCAATCAACGCAGGAATGCTGCCGGCGATGACGGGATGTGGACTTTTGAACCTTCTGCCGCGCTGAAAGTCTATCATGAGATGTTGGAACCTTACGATATCGACATTTTTTACAATAAAAAACTAGACCGTCAAAATGGAGTAAGCAAAGACGGTGCCACGATCCGGTCCGTTGCGATGGAGGATGGTTCTGTTTATACCGGTAAGGTTTTCATCGATGGAACTTACGAAGGGGACCTGCTCGCTGCAGCGGGTGTTTCCTATACCGTGGGTCGGGAAGATAATTCGGTTTACGATGAAACTCTCAACGGTTTTTTCCTGGCAGAGTACCACAAACAATCCGGTTATCATCAATTTCCGGACGGGGTGGACCCTTTCGTGGAAAAAGGCAATCCCTCCAGTGGACTGCTCTGGGGTATCAGTACCAATCCTCCCACCAAACCGGGACAGGGAGACGATCTGGTGCAGGCGTACAATTTCCGAATGTGTCTAACCGATCATCCAGAAAACAAATTGGCGATCACCAAACCAGAAAACTACGATGTAGCTAAATATGAACTGCTCGTCAGACTGTTTGAAGCACAACCTGACAGAAGAGATATCGATCAGTATTTTATCTGGTCCGAAATGCCAAACCGGAAAACAGATGTCAACAACCGGGGCGGATTTTCTACGGATGCAATCGATCTCAATCACAACTGGCCGGAAGCCAGCTATGAAGTAAGAGAAGCGATATTCAGAACTCATCTGGACTACACTCAGGGACTGCTGTATTTTTATCAGAACGATCCGCGGGTTCCGGAAGAACTGCAGAATTTTGTAAAAAACTGGGGTTACCCCAGAGATGAATACACCGACACCGGTCATTTTACACCCCAACTTTATGTCCGGGAAGGACGGCGAATGGTCAGTGATCTGGTCATGACACAACACCATTGCCAGGCCAGAGAAGTGGTGCAAGATGCGGTCGGGATGGCGGCCTACGGAATGGATTCGCATAATACTCAGCGGATAGTCGTAAACGGTATGGTGAAAAACGAAGGGAATGTCGAAGTGGGAGGTTTTCAACCATATCCGGTATCTTTCCAATCCATCACCCCCCGTGAAGAGGAATGTAATAATCTGGTAGTTCCGATTTGTCTCTCCGCCAGTCATATAGCTTATGGATCGATCAGAATGGAACCTGTCTTTATGGTATTGGGCCAATCAGCGGCCACGGCGGCTGCTTTGGCTATCGATCAGTCCGTTTCTGTTCAGGATGTACCATATGAAAAGTTGAAAGAACGAATCGTCAGTGACGGGCAGATTCTGGAATAGATAATTTGATTGCTAAAATTTTTAAAAATATATGAGAGGATTGTATCTGGCCCTGGCCGTATTATTAGCTGGAATCAGCTGGAGTTGTCAAGATGAGGAAGCCGTTTCTGAAAACAGCGCGGATATTATCGTGTATGGAGGTACTTCTTCTGCCATTATCGCCGCAGTAGAAGCAGTACATAATGGAAAATCGGTCATTGTCGTTTCCCCTGATACTCATCTGGGAGGATTGACCTCGGGAGGACTGGGTTTTACGGATACCGGAGATAAAAGCGTCATCGGCGGTCTGGCCCGGGATTTTTATCATCGATTGTATCAGTATTATACAACCGATGAAGCCTGGAAATGGGAGGACAGATCCCAATATGGCAACAAAGGGCAGGGGACACCCGCCATTGATGGAGAGAATCGGACGATGTGGATTTTTGAACCTCATGCAGCGGAGAAGGTATACGAAGATCTGGTCAAAGAGAATAATATTCGGGTCGACCGCGATGAATGGTTGGACCGGAATGGGGGGATCACCATGGAAGAGGGGCGCATTACTTCGATTACTACATTAAGTGGGAAAACGTACCATGGAACAATTTTTATCGATGCAACTTATGAAGGAGATTTGATGGCATTGGCGGGAGTAGATTACACGGTCGGACGCGAAAGTACGCAGACCTACGGGGAGGA
Source organism: uncultured Bacteroidota bacterium (assembly GCA_937876435.1). Taxonomy (GTDB): domain Bacteria; phylum Bacteroidota; class Bacteroidia; order Chitinophagales; family Saprospiraceae; genus Membranihabitans. Next base: position 982 of record CALEIL010000578.1, on the reverse strand, counting down.
ATGGAATGGCGTGCAGACCGGTGTATTGCATCATCAACACTGGTTTTGGGAAGATATATCTCCCTACGTGGTTCCTGGTGATCCTTCCAGTGACGTATTGCCCCGGATATCTACCGAAGATCCAGGTGTGAAAGGTGCTGCGGATGATAAAATTCAGGCTTATTGCTTCCGGACCTGTATGACCGACCTGCCTGAGAACCGGGTTCCATTCCCCAAACCTGAAAGTTATGATTCGCTGCAGTACGAATTATTGGCCCGGGTTTTTGCAACCGGCCGGAAAGATTTTTTCCAAAAGTTTGATGTCATCCCCAACCGGAAAACCGATACTAATAATCATGGTCCGTTTAGTAGTGACAATATCGGTATGAATTATGACTATCCGGAAGCCTCGTACGAACGCAGGAAGGAAATCATCCGGGAACATGAAGAATACCAGAAAGGATTTTACTGGTTCGTTGCCAACGATCCACGCGTTCCGGAGGACATTCAGACCGAAATGAACAAGTGGGGATTAGCGAAAGATGAGTTTGTAGATAATGGCAATTGGCCACATCAGATCTATGTTCGGGAAGCACGACGGATGATCGGTGAATTTGTGATGACGGAGAATGAATTGTTGAAGAGGAACCCAACTCCCAATCCGGTAGGAATGGGGTCGTATACGATGGATTCACACAACGTGCAGCGATACATCAAACCCGATGGGTTTGTTCAGAATGAAGGGGATATCGGGGTGAGTACCAAGGGACCGTATTCTATAGCCTATGGTTCCCTGGTCCCAAAAAAGGAGGACTGCACCAATTTGTTGGTCCCGGTCTGTGTTTCCTCCAGTCACATCGCATTTGGCTCAATTAGGATGGAGCCGGTGTTTATGATCCTGGGCCAGTCTGCTGCGGCGGCAGCCAACATCGCGATCGATCAGAATATACCAGTTCAGGATGTCAATTATGAACAACTCAAAGACGATCTGGAAAGCAAAGGC
>CALEIL010000577.1 GCA_937876435.1 uncultured Bacteroidota bacterium | reverse complement strand
GAATACTTCAGAAAGATCTTCGTACTTCTCCAGGGAGGCCTGAATCTCGTTCCGCGTAAACGGCTTCAACACATAATCGATTCCTTTCACGTTGACCTCAGCCATGATCAGATCTTCCACTGCCCTCACCTGGCTCTCAAACCCGGGATCCAATACAGGCAATATTATCTTCCGAAGGGGTTGACGAACCCTGATTTGTTCTTTTTTCCGAAGAGACAAAACCAAACTACAAATCCTTTTGGCGTAGTCCATTCGCTCCTCGAGATCCAGATCGATCCGCGCTTCATCCACTGCTGGAATCAGGCTGAGGTGGACCGATTCGTGAATTTCCTGACCGCTGACGTCGTTCAGGTTTTTGTACAACCAATCCGCAAAAAACGGAGCGATGGGTGCCATGAGTTTGGACACGGTGACCAGACATTCGTACAAGGTCTGATACGCCGCGATCTTATCCTGACCGAATTCTCCTTTCCAGAATCGTCTGCGACAGAGCCTGACGTACCAGTTGGACAACTGATCATCGACAAAGTACATGATTTTCCTCGCCGCCTGCATCGGTTCATAATCCGCATAAAATCCATCGACTTCCCTGACCAGACTATTGAGACTGGATATAATCCATCGGTCGATCTCAGGCCGTTGGGCCAGGTCAATGGCTTCCTCCCGGCAGGCAAACCGGTCGATGTTGGCGTATAGAGCATAAAAGGAATAGATATTGTACAGCGTCCCAAAAAACCTGCGGTTTACCTCATCGATGCCCACGGGATCAAATTTTAGATTATCCCAGGGCTGGGCATTGGAAATCATGTACCACCGGGTGGCATCCGCCCCTTTGGAAGATAAGGTTTCAAATGGATCTACGGCATTCCCGTGCCGTTTGGACATTTTCTGACCGTTTTTATCCAGCACGAGACCAGTCGATATCACATTGCGAAAGGCTACGCTGTCAAACAACATGCCGGCAATGGCATGAAGGGTGAAAAACCAACCCCGGGTTTGATCGACTCCTTCGGAGATAAAGTCCGCTGGATAATTTTCTTTAAACTTCTCCTGGTTTTCAAAGGGATAATGCCACTGGGCATAGGGCATAGACCCACTATCAAACCATACGTCGATCAAATCAGATTCCCGGTTCATTTTCCGGCCATCATCTGACACCAGTACGATCTCATCGATGTAAGGCCGGTGCAGGTCCTCCGGTACGCTTTGATCGAGCCCCAGTACTTCATTGGCCCTGGTGATTTCATCTTTCAGTTCCTCGATACTTCCGATGCATTTTTCCACTTCTCCATCCTCCGTGCGCCATATGGGCAATGGAATTCCCCAAAACCTGGATCTGGACAGATTCCAGTCCTGAAGGTTCTCCAGCCAGTTGCCAAACCGCCCGGTCCCCGTGGATCGGGGTTTCCAATTGATCGTTTTATTCAGTTCCACGAGTCGATCCTTCATTTCTGTGGATCGGATAAACCACGAATCGAGGGGGTAATACAAGATGGGTTTATCTGTCCGCCAGCAATGGGGATAGCTGTGGACGTATTTTTGTACATTGAATGCTTTGTTTTCTTTTTTGAGCTTGACGGCAATGTCGATATCCACCGGTACAAAATCAGCGCCTTCATCCTGATAATCCTTAACGTATCGCCCGGCAAATTCGCCGGCTTCCTCGACAAATTTACCCTTTTTGTCCACGAGGGTCAACGATCCTATCCCGTGTTTTGTGGCCACTCGTCTGTCATCCGCCCCAAAAGAAGGCGCGATGTGCACGATTCCCGTACCATCCTCGGTCGTCACAAAAGTGTCCACCAGGACCCGGAAAGCATCGCCTTCATCAGGCTGTACAAAGGGCAGTAACTGTTCGTACCGGACACCACCGAGTTCCTCCCCTCTCCAGGATTGTTCCCGGACCCAGGGGACAATTTTATCTCCGGTTTTGTAAGAATTCAAATCCCCATTTTCCCCTTCAGCAGAAAACCATTTGGATACCAGGCTTTCAGCCAGGATTACCCGGATAGGAATACCTGTATAAGGATTGACCGTGTGTATCCGGTTGTAAGTGATCTGGGGTCCCACCGCCAGTGCAGTGTTGGAAGGCAACGTCCAGGGGGTCGTCGTCCAGGCCAGAAAATAAATTGATTCAGTATCCGCAATATCTGCCCATAGAAATCGGGATTGATCGTTCCTGATCACCTTAAACTGGGC
>CALEIL010000576.1 GCA_937876435.1 uncultured Bacteroidota bacterium | reverse complement strand
CGACAATGTTTCGGGCTTATGATCCGGGGAAGGAAGGTCCGCGTTTCGTCGTATAACACCCGTTCAGAAAGGATTCTAGCGCACGAAATATTTCCTTGAAATCTCCGGAAAGGACTCCAAAAATGTAGACGAATCATATTAATTTAAAAAAATGTATGGATAAATTTTTTTAATTGAAATATTGTCTCGTATATTTGCTTCATCTACAGTTGTGTTTTGCCCCCTTCGGGAGGTCGCAAAGTTCAATTGGTTTATAAAGAAGAGGGTAGAGACAGGCTCGATGATCCTCTGGCAGCCCCTTAAATGGAAGGTGCCAAATCCTGACTTTTAAAGTAAATATAAATCATTGAAAAGTTATTAGTCATGGACGCAAGTCAATTTTTCCTATCAGGACACCATTCGAAGACCATTCGGTCTTCTGAGAATTTTACTCTACAAGGTTCACTTATGCAACACATGTGTATGTGTTGTTGCTGTTGTTGATATCCATTCACATATGGAACAACTGATTCCAGGCTGATGTAGCTTTACTCGCTTCATTGGTCCCGTCAGATCGGTCTGTATGGAAGACATCAACCTGCATGGTATTCTATCCCATGTGCTCACCCGATTTATACATTTTACCATAATAACCATAAATGAACACTCTCAATAATATCGATCAACTCAACCAAATTCTATCAGAAACCGACACGCTTTCTGCATTGAGATGGTTGTCAGAAAATCCTGATTACCGTCCTGTTTTTTCTACTTCATTTGGTCAGGAAGATCAGGTATTGACGGATTTGATTTTCCGCAATAATTTGGATATCGATCTTTTTACACTGGATACGGGCCGGTTATTTTCCGAGACCCACGTCGTCATGAATGAAACCCTTGAAAAATATGGCAAAAAAATTGATGTATATTATCCTGTAAAAGAATCAGTCGATAAAATGGTCAATGAAAAAGGTCTTCATAGTTTCTATGAATCCGTAGAAAACCGAAAAGAATGTTGTGGTATCCGCAAACTGGAGCCGCTTGAAAGAGCCTTGAAACCCTACAACATATGGGTGACCGGATTACGGGCAGGTCAATCCGAGAACAGGCAAAATTTTCAAAAGTTTCAATACGATCTCAAATTTGGCACCATCAAATTTAATCCCTTGCTTCATTGGTCGCTGGATGAGATCGAGGAATATCTGATAGAGCATCAGGTTCCCCAAAACATCCTGCACAGTAAAGGATACGTCAGTATAGGCTGTGAGCCATGCACCAGAGCGATTCGTCCGGGAGAGGACATCAGGGCCGGACGATGGTGGTGGGAGGAAGCTTCCAAAAAAGAGTGCGGTCTACACGCCGCTTCATAAAGTATTAAAAAATAAACAATATAATCATGCAAAGCTTTAGAACAGAATTGGAAAACCCGGTGGTACAGGAAGAGTTGCTGGAACTGGGGCAAAAAATTGCAAAGTATAAAAGCGGTGTCATTCCGGAAGACCGTTTCAAAAGTCTCCGGTTGGCCCGGGGTATATATGGCCAGAGACAACCAGGCGTCCAGATGATCCGGATCAAGATTCCTCACGGGGAACTTAGCCGCAAAAAACTGGCCCGGATAGCGGATGTCTCCGACCGGTACGCTACAGGAAATCTCCATATCACTACCCGACAGGATATACAGTTGCACTTCGTGAAACTCGAAGATACCCCACAATTGTGGGAAGAACTGGCTCAGGATAAAATCACGATCAGGGAAGCCTGCGGAAATACCGTCAGAAACGTCACCGGATCACACCTGGCAGGGGTGCATCCCGATGCTCCGTTTGATATCACTTCCTACGCCCAGGCCACGTTTGAATACCTGGTCCGGAATCCAATC
>CALEIL010000575.1 GCA_937876435.1 uncultured Bacteroidota bacterium | reverse complement strand
GGAATAGAAAAATTGGTACTGAATTTCTCTTAGCTTAATGGCTAATCTTATTTAAGACTTACTCAGAAACGGTACTTACTCGTTTCATTACTTGTGTAATTATTAGAGCTTGATTACGAGAATTTTTGCTATTTTTGAAATTAGCCATATTTTATTTTCCTTTCTGTAATTATTTACAAAAAAGACCTGGAGGGGATCAGGTCTATCCGGAAGATGGTGAGTCATATGGAGAAAATTGCCGCAGAAGATGAAAAATTTTTATTGAGCCCCACCAGAAAATTGCCCGTTCGGCAATTTTACGAACAACCACGAAGAGATCTGGTCGTTCTCCAGGGCGATGTACAGGGTACGGTGACAGATGAGCAGGGCGAAGCATTGATAGGGGTCAATGTGCAGGTAAAAGGGACGACCAAAGGAACTGCTACCGATTTTGAAGGAAGGTATATTCTGGAAGACATCAATGAAAATGCAGTACTGGTTTTTTCCTACATCGGTTACCACACGCAAGAAATTCCTTTGAATGGCCGGGCCACTGTGGATTTGGTTATGGTGTCCAATGCTGAACTGCTCGATGAAGTGGTGGTAATAGGATACGGAGAGATGAAACGGAGCGATCTGTCCACCGCTCAGGTCTCCATCGGGGCAGATGACATCGAACGTTCCGTCAATACCACGATCGAACAAGCTATCCAGGGCCGAGCTGCGGGGGTATATATCACCCAAAATACCGGCCAACCAGGCGGGGGTATTTCGGTAAATATTCGCGGGATCAGTACCCTGAACGGTAGTAATCAACCACTGTACGTCATCGATGGTGTCCAGATCAAACAAAATGAAGCGGTGAGTTACGGGGATGCGAGTTCTTCCAATCCTCTGGCCAACCTCAACCCTTCGGACATCGAAAACATCGAGATTCTTCAGGGACCGTCCGCCACAGCTATTTACGGTTCCAGAGCGACCAACGGGGTCGTGTTGATCACCACCAAACGCGGGAGAGCAGGAGAGACCCGCATCAACTACAGTTATCTGTACAGCTTACAGGATGAACCTGAGACACTGCCTATTATGACCCTCCCGCAATACGCCCAGATGATCAATGAGATGCGGGCGCTTCAGGGTCAGGAAGTTCGGACCGAATTTCAGGATCTGTCTCTGCTGGGTCCTGGCACCAACTGGCAGGATGCCCTGTTTCGACAGGCCGCTCTCCAAAAACACCAATTAAGTCTGAGCGGTGGAAACGACCATACCCAATACTATTTGTCCGGAGAATACTACGATCAGGAAGGGATCGCACTGGGATCCGGATTTAACCGAAACAGTGTCCGGTTGAATATCAACAATTCGCTGAGAGACTGGGTCCGGTTGTCTGCCAACCTGAGTTACAGCCAGACCGATCAGCAATTGTCCACTACCCAACGTGGCATCATCAACGATGCCTTGCGACTGGCGCCCAATGTGCCGGTCCGGAATCCGGACGGAACCTGGGGTGGAGCCGACGATGCCAACTCCAGCAGTCTGCAGTTTACACCACTCAATCCGGTAGCCATCGCCAATCTGACCGCGAACGATATGAAGAGGAAACAATTTTTGGGAGGGGTGAATCTGGATATCGATTTGTTCAGGGGATTGGTTTTTCGCACCAGTATGAACTCCAATATCGAGAATATGAGGCAGGACAACTTTACACCGACCTATAGAATCGGAAACAGAACCAACGATGAAGCTTCCCTGACCGTGCGCAGTAACAACAGTTTTTACTGGAACTGGAATCAAATGTTGCAATACAGTGCCCAGTTGGGTCAGCACAATTTCGACCTGATGGCCAGCCATGAATCTCAAGAGTCCACCTGGGAGAATCTGACCGGTTCCAAATCGGGATTCGTGACCAATGAAATCCCGGATCTCAATATCGGAGATGACCAAAACGCCACGACCGGTGGAGGCAGTGGGTCATGGGCAATGGAATCCTATTTTGGGAGGCTGAACTACAATTTTTCTGAAAAATATTATTTGCAGGCTGCTGTGAGAACCGATGGCTCTGTGCGATTTGGGAAGGACCGGAAATGGGGCACATTTCCATCTGCTTCTGTCGCGTGGAGAATTTCAGAAGAGTCATTTATGCAGGATGTCGATTTCCTGGATGAGTTTAAGATCCGTTTTGAAACAGGAATCACCGGGAACCAGGGGAATACAAGTTGGTTTGGACCGCTCAATCCCTCTGCCACGCCCTGGGGTAAAGGATTTCGCCAGGGGAGATACGCTAATCCGGAACTGCAATGGGAAGAGACTCATACCAATAACATCGGATTCAACCTCAATATATTCAATAACCGGGTCCAGTTGGAGGGAGACTTTTACGTGAAAAATACGGACAATCTTATTCTGGATGCCCCGCTGCCTATCTTCCTCGGAACCAACGGCACCGGTGCGATCAATCCACCCCCGATCAATATAGGCTCTCTGGAAAACAAAGGGATGTCTTTCTCTCTCCAGACGGTCAACGTAGACAGGGGAAGGTTTATCTGGAGGATGAATGCCAATTTTTCCCTATTTCGCACCAAATTGACAGAGATCTATTCAGGGGCAGACTTCATTCCCCCACGGGTTCCCTGGTATATAGGGGATACGGGTTCGGGTAATAACTGGGAGCAGCGATCGGCTGTCGGCAAGGCGCCGTGGTTGTTCAGGGGATACCTGTATGACGGACTGTTCCAATCTGTGGAGGACGCTCAAAACAGTCCGGTTCCGGTAGATAATAATGGCAATCGATTATCCATCAGTGAGGACAATGTATGGGTAGGGGATATCAAATTCAGGGACCTGAATGGAGATGGTGTGATCAACGAGCAGGACAAAACCGATATTGGCAACCCCTGGCCCAAAGGGACGTACGGTCTGACCAATACATTTACTTATGGTAGTTTCGATTTGTCCGTATTGTTCATAGGGGTGTACGGGAATGATGTGTACAATCTGATCCGGTTTGACAACACCAATCCCAACAATATTAATCTGGGGCGGAATCTGATGCAGGAAACTTTTGAATATGCCCGCTTGCAGGGAGAAGGCGAGAACGTGATGATGGAAAATTCAGGCACCCATATTCCGAGAATTTCGCCAAATAATACCAACGGAAACCGACTCCGATTTACCGATCAGTTCGTAGAGAAAGGTACGTACCTGAGATTGAAAAACGTACAACTTTCCTACAACGTGCCCAAAGGATGGCTCAGTAGTCAGAATGTCCTTAGAGGTGCCCGGCTGACAGTGGGAGCGCAGAACCTTGTAACCTTTACCAACTACTCGGGTTATGACCCCGAAGTCGGTGCATACGTAGGCAATAATGCGGCCAATGAAAATGCCCCGATTGGTCTGGATTATGGTCGGTATCCCCTGACGCCGGTTTATACGATGAGTCTGGAAATAGATTTTTAATTTAAAATGTTGAACGACATGAAATATGCGTACCTGAAATACACGATTCTCTTACCTATCCTTTTTGCCATAGCGTGTAGTGAAGATTTTATAGAAAGACCCCCGAATGATACCATCGTGGACGCCAATTTCTGGAAGACGCCGGATCAGATCCTGGCCGGAACGGCTCCGTTGTACAATATCGCCTGGTTTGACTACAACGATAAAGCCTCTCATGGAATAGGGGACGGCCGGGGTGGTATGATGAGCGCCAACTATTCCTATCAACTGGAGAATATCGAATTCCGGACGACGGCTCTGACCGCCGAAAACAGCGCGTCGTGGAGCGCATTTTTCAAAGTGATCGCTCACGCCAATCTGACGATTCGAAATATTAATTTATACGCGGACCCTTCGATCCCTGAATCCGTGATCAATTCCGCCATCGCCGAAGCCAGATTTATGCGGGGCCTGGCATACCGGTTCCTGGTTATGAACTGGGGACCCGTTCCGATTATCACGGACAACGTCGATTCGGCCGAATTTCCAAGAGAAATCAAAAGGAATACCGTGGAAAGCGTGTGGAAGTTCATCACAGCGGACATCAGTTACGGGATGACTCATTTACCGGATTCCCCCCAGCAGCCCGGAAGACTCACTTCGTGGTCAGCCAAGGGTATGTTGGCAAAGGTCTATCTGACGAGGGCAGGAGTAGGGGCTTCTGCAGGAAGCCGGAATCAGGTTTTCCTGGATAGTGCCCGGATCCTGGCGCAGGATGTGATCGACAATAGCGGGGCTTCCCTTATGGACAATTACGCCGACCTATTTACCATAGCCAACAACAATAACGAGGAAACGCTTTTTGCACTGCAGTGGACGTATGACGGTACCGACTGGGGTTCGCAAAACAGTGTCCAGGCTTATCTGGCTTTTAGCTCGGCCATCACAGGTTTTTCGGATGGATGGGGAGGTGACCTGGGTGCATCTATGTATATCCTGGATTTGTACGAAGGTCTCGTGGAGAATGGTTCTACCCCGGACAAAAGACAAAAAGCCACTTTTATGATGCCTGGGGATCACTACGATTATATTCACCAACAGGTTCTGGATGACAATGGCAACGCCAGTGTACAGGAACTCATTGTGCCCATTGGGGGCAATGGGTACAATAACAGGGCCTGGGTCAAAAAATACGTGGTCGGTCGTCCGGAAGACAACGGAGGGCGGGTCCAACAACAAAGAACCGAGATTCAGACGTACATGTTGCGATTATCTGATATTTATCTGGTATATGCGGAAGCTATTTTGGGGAACAGTGAGGTGACCAATGATCCTCAGGCGGTGACATATTTTAACAGGGTCAGAACCCGTGCGGGCTTGCAACCCAAAACGGAGATCACCTTTGAGGATATTCTCAATGAGCGGATGGTGGAATTTGCCATGGAAGGTCAATCGTGGTACGATTTTGTCCGTATTCATTACTACGATCCTGAGTTGGCTTACGAATTACTGAGTAGCCAAAACAGGGGATTCGTACGGATTACTCCAAAACTGTTCGTCGATCGTGAGATAGAGGGTGAAACCAAAAAGGTGGCAGTATCGTGGACGATCGAAGACGAACCCGACTATACCGGTCCGCAAAACTACGACGTGAATTCAGGCAATTTCAGATTGCCGATTCCCGAAATCGAAATTTCCAATTATCCCAATTTAAAGGATGAACCGGTGGAGTATAATTTTAATAAAGGTTGAAAATAACAGATTATGAAATTTGTAAATATATACCCGAAACGTATGACCAATTTTTGTGGTACATTTTATCGGTCAATTCAAAACGCTTCGAAAATATTAGGCAAGAGGGGCCATCACTCAATCCTTCTTTTTTTCCTTTTAGTGGGAGGGATGATGCTCTTTTCATCGTGTGAGGAGAAAGAGTCGGGGGCTCCGCCAATCATCGATTACGTCCGGATAATCGCCAGGGATTCGATGACACACAGTGGTGACCGATACGAATACTACGCTATTATCGGGCAAAATCTGGCTTCAACAACGGAGGTTTATTTTAGTGGAGTGAAAGCTGCTCTCAATGCTACGATGGTGCGTGATGACAATATCATCATCAGTATACCTGGGGGAGCACCGTTTCCCGGACCCAATACCCTGAGTACGGTCAAAGTAATCACGTTGTTTGGGGAAGCCCAACTGGAGTTTGAAATCGAACAACCCGTGGCAGATATTCAGAACTTTTCCCCGGCGGTGGCAGTGGCCGGAGAAAAGGTGGTCATCACAGGTTCATATTTCAAAGGACTGGAAAAAGTGAGTTTTGTGGACGCTGTCACCGATGTGGCCACGGATGCTGAAGTGACGTCGTATGTGGTGGATGAGGTGACGGGTGCAGAGGTCATTACGGTCGTGGTACCGGAAGGAATCGGGGTGTCGTATATCGCTGTGACCACGGCATCGGGAACCGGGTACTCGGCGAGTACCTTCGGATTCAATTATTCTGTATTCACCGATGGAGTGCCAGAGGGATGGAACCAGGCTGGCTGGTCAGGGACTACGGTCTGGGACAACGGGGAACCGGTCAAGAGTGGTTTGTATTCAGCGAAGCACTCCTATACCGGAGGTTGGGGAGGATTCCAGATCACTCACGAAGGCTTTTCGCTCGCCCCGTATACGACGCTCAAGGTATCCCTGTACGGTGGGCCAAATACGGAAGGTAAACTGACCCAGATTTATATAACCGAAACACCTGGCGGGCCCTCCACGCCCTTTGAATTGGTCTTGCACGAAGGAATCTGGACGGATTACGAGATTCCCTTGTCGGCCATTGGAAATCCTGCCCAGGTAAGTGAATTGGTCATACAGGACAAAGGACAGGCTCCTTATATTATGTTTGTCGATGACCTGGGCTTTATATGATGGATCCATCGGATGAATTGTGATGTATATAAAATAAATGAGATATGATTAAGTATCAATTACATACAGCGGTCGTTTTACTGGCCATTTTGACTTTTTGCTTTTACGGATGTGAAGAAGAGGAGGCTCCCGCCAATTACGTGAAGCCCGTCATCATGGAGGTGACACCTACGGAAGGACTGAGGGGGACAACGGTAAATATTTCCGGTGAAGACCTGATTGACGTGGCTGGTGTGAAATTTGGGAGCATCGAAGTTTCTGATTTTGATAAATCCGCGGGCACTATATCCATGAAGGTGCCGGAGGATCTGGAAGAAGGGGAAACAACGATTACGGTATATTATCCGGGAGCGGTATCCAGTAACCTGGGACCCTCAGCGACCATCCCTTTTAAAGTGTTGTATCAACCGGTGCTGACGGACGTATTTCCTGCACAGTCAAAGCCCACATATGAAGTGGCTCTTTCGGGAAATTATCTGAAAAGTGCTTTTTCGCTGATGTTTGACAGCATCGTCACTCCTTTTGAGGCAAGTCAGACGGGGATTACGGCCACCGTACCCGATATGCCGGCCGGATCTATCGTTATCTCGGTTTCTACACCGGGTGGTGTGGCATCTTTGCCTTTTGAAGTACTGGCAAAAACCCCGGAGATCTATTCTTTTGACCCGGCAGCCGGGGGACGGACCGGAGAGCAGGTTTCCATCCTTGGGAAATTTTTTGTCGATGTGCAAAGCGTCCTGATAGGGGAGGTGGAAGTAATCGAATACAGCGTGGAAAACGAATCTGAAATCGTTGTAACCATCCCGGAAGGCGCTGCTGCGGGCAAGGTGACCGTGAGAACCGCCATCGGCGAGGTTATCAGTGAGGCAGATCTCAATGTGATCGAAATCCCTTACGTGTTTTTTGCCGAAGGCCTTCACGCCAGGATAGAGAATTGGGGCTGGGGTGGAACAGATGATTTTGCCAGCACACAGGTAGCCCGGGAAGGAGATCTATCCTATGAGAGGACTTATACCGAGGGGTGGAGCGGGATTCAGTTGCACCATGGTTCGCTGAATCTGACGCCGTATTCGGCGATCGAATTTTCGGTGTATGGTGGACCCGGCACCACGGGAAAAGTCCTCAATCTGAATGTGAATTGGGGAGCTTCTTCTGCTGTCACGTTAACCGAAGGCGAGTGGACCGATTATACGGTATCCCTGGCGGATCTGGGTAATCCCGAAATTTTGAATGAACTCATATTTCAGGAAAACGGGGAGACCAATCCCCAGGTGCCTTTCACGGTGTACCTCGATAATATAAAGTTTATCGAGTAGTGGTTGGGTATCTTATTGCGCAGAGACCGCCCGGACGCCCAGGTGGTTTATCTTCTAATTATGAAAATTACCTCCCGACTGCATTGAGGTAGGTCTGATGGGCTGGCGGGCTGAAGATACTGAAGTTTACCTCCCGATTCCTGCAAGGGCGGTCGGTTTTGTTACAATAAACTCTTATGGTACAAAGTGCTGTTGTATATTCAGATCAATATTGCTGTTCATCCTGGAGGGCCAGGTAGAAAAATTCGAAATTCATGAAGCATCTCTTTATTCTCCTCATCACCCTTTCGTTCGGATATAATCTCGATTCGCAGGAAGTCCCATTCAACCGGGGCATCAATCTGACCAATTGGTTTCAGGCCCGGAGTCCGGGAGCTATACAGTTTGGAAAATACGGCAAGGCAGATTTTGAAAATATTCAATCCCTGGGATGCGACGTGATCCGTTTGCCCATCAATTTGCATTCGATGACCCTCGGTGCACCGGAATACAAACCAGATCCCTTATTTTTGACGTTTCTGGACTCCGCGGTCGCCTGGGCTGAAGAGCTGGGCTTGCATCTGATTCTCGACAATCACACTTTTGACCCTTCTGCCAATACCGATCCCAACGTGGAAAATATTTTGGTCAAGGTGTGGGGGCATATGGCGCAATATTACAAGGATCGATATGAAAATTTATACTACGAAATACTCAACGAACCGCACGGAATCGATGATGCCATATGGGGAGAGATCCAGCGAAAAGCCATCCAGACGATTCGGGAGCACGATCAGGAACACACCATCATCGTTGGTGGGGCAAATTGGAACAGCTTTCACAATTTGGAGTTGATTCCTCAGTACGAAGATGACAATCTGATTTACACCTTCCATTTCTACGATCCTTTCCTGTTTACGCATCAGGGTTCCACCTGGAATACGCCTTCGATGGATGAGCTGAAGGGGATTCCATTTCCATACGATGAGGCCGAAATGCCTCCGCTGCATAGCAAGTACAACGGGACCTGGATTCAGAATATCTACGATGATTATCCCACCGATGGCGTAGAGGAGAAAGTTCGGGAAATGCTTGATATCGCTGTGGCATTTCGGGAAGAACGCAACCTTCCCATATTTTGTGGGGAATTTGGCGTGTACGACATGGTCAGCGAACCCAATGATCGCGTTTACTGGTACGGGGTGGTCCGGGAATATTTGGAAGAAAATGAAATCCCCTGGACCATGTGGGATTATCACGGAGGCTTTGGGATATTCCGGAAAGGTGAGCAGGGATTGTTTGACCACAATCTCAATACAGAATTGCTGGAAAGTCTGGATCTTAACGTCCCCGAACAAACGCCTTACCAAAAGAAACCTGAAACCACCGGTTTTCACATTTACGATGATTACATTCACCCGCAGATCGAAGAATCGAGTTACGGAGCTGGTGCCATCAATTACTACGCCACCGATCAGCCCAATTATGGTCGTCATTGCATTCGATGGACTGGTCCCGAACAATATAATATTATAGGATTAGATTTTTCTCCTGACAAAGATCTGTCCGTATTGAAAGATCAGAGTTTTTTTTTGAGTTTTTTTATAAAGTCTACCGTTTCTGATTTGAGTCTCGACGTTCGATTCCTCGACACCGATACCGGGGAAGACGATCATGCCTGGCGGAACCGATCGATTATAGCACTGGATGGTGAAGAGTCCTCCGAAGGATGGAACCACTTCCGGATTCCGCTGTCGGAATTCACCGAACAGGGAGCCTGGGAAAACGAATGGTACAATGCAGAAGGAAAATTTAGCTGGATTGACGTCGATCGCATAGAGTTTTCAACTGAATCCGGTGGATATCCCAATGATACTATCTGGATAGATCAGCTGGTCATCACCGATAAAGATACGGCTAGCGTATTGTCCTCGGCAGTATATACGCCCAAATCTTTAATTCCCATTGAGCTCTTTCCCAACCCCTTTCAGTCAGATATTTATATTACCGTGAAGGAGAACGTGGGTCCTATTCATTTCAAGATCTATTCATCGGCAGGGAAACTGCATTATGATGCCGTCCATCATACCCGGACGAATATCAATACGACGTCCTGGAAGCCCGGCATTTACTTCCTGACGGGGATTTACGGGTCTGACCATCGCGTGATGAAGAAGATCGTGAAGTTGTAAATATTTTCGAAGTAGCAGAATTTTGATGGCGAGTCATTCCCTTGATCCATCCAGTTGTATTGACACACGCCGGATACCACCTGTCCGGGGTCATTGTGTATATGTTTGTGGATTAGGCTGGTAATATTGTAACTTCGCATTATGTTTTACAGAAGAAAAATAATTTTATCGCTTATTGAACTTCTGGGTGGTGAAGTGGAAAAACTCCGGTTCCAAAAATTGCTTTTTTTATATGCTATGAAAAAGCAGTCTCCCGAATATGATTTTATTCCCTATAAATATGGCTGTTATTCCTTTTCGGCGAAAGCCGACATGAAAACGATGGTCAAAAAGGGATATTTGGAGGAGTCAGAAAAGCATTACGAAAAACTGGATCTGACCAGTTATATACGAATGATAAAACCGAGAGATCAAAAAATATTGAACGAAGTGGTATTTGACTACGGTAGTATGAGTAGAAATGCATTAATCAAACATACTTATTTAAACTTTCCTTTTTATGCTATACACAGTACCATTGTACATGAAGTGTTATCAGGGAATCAATTTGAAAGGGTAGAAAAAGCCATTCCAAAAGACGATCAAGTTACTCTGTTTACGATAGGCTATGAAGGCATCTCCCTGGAAAAGTATCTGCAAAAGCTCATTCGAAACAATGTAAAAT
>CALEIL010000574.1 GCA_937876435.1 uncultured Bacteroidota bacterium | reverse complement strand
GTCATTAGTCAGATTATCAGTTGTCAGATTATCAGTAATCAGTAATCGGTGATCAGTAATCGGAGATCAGATTGTCAGTTTGTGTGAGTGAGAGTGTGGGAGTGTATGACACGCTTTCAACAGGGGATGAGAATTTATGTAAGATACTCCGCTTTTCTCTCTCATTCTCACTCAGGTTTCCGGGTTCTGTATGAAAAGTTCTCTCTGGGCTGGGTATGGAAATTCAGGACTCGAAAGTTTACCTCCCGACTGAAGGAGGAGGCCGGGGATCTCACTCAGTGGGCAGACAAACTACTCACGATGATGAGTCTCTCTCATTTGTAATCAATACGATATGGGAGTTATTGACATGATCGTGGTCAATCTTTCGGTGTAGTCCGATCATTGTGCTAATCAAACAATTCCCCCTGAGCGCCCTTTTTTGTATCAAGATCCACCGTATCGCCTGCGTTGTATAATTCATCGGATCCTGCGGAGGTTTCTTCTGGCTCATCAACCTCAACGACTTCCGTGTTCAATATTTTAACTTTCCCTTCCACGAGTTTGTTTCCAAGCGCCTTCCAGCCTTTGACATCGATGAATTCTTCGATCACAAATACCTCTTCTTTCTTGTCGGAATCCTGATAGGTCACTTTGGTATGGGAATCGGGTGTGACCAGCAATAGTCTGGACGAACGGTTCTCAGATATAAACGGAAACCGCTGACTGGTAGTGGACGTTTCGATCTGGAACCTTTTCACCATCGTCCACTTTTTGTTGCCGTCGTAATACAGGACATTCCACACCCTGTCCGGCTGGTGCCGGAACACCGAATACACGCTTTCTACCGGAAGTCTTAGGTTGGGATCGAAATCCAGGAGTTCGTAACTACCATCCTGATGGATGATTATGAGCTGATCGGCCCCTTCAAACTCCCCGACAAACCGACCGCGTTCTTCCGTATTGAGCTGACCGGTGGCATTGTCCATGAATACCTTGAGTGAATCCAGGGTAGATCCTCCCAGAGCTTTTTGTTCCACTTTCCGAACCGCATACTTGGTTAGAATATTGCCGCTGGCCTGGCGACCCTTAATTTCCATTTCTCCGAAATCAAATTCAAACACTTTGTTCCGGGCCTTGGTGTTTGACGAGAGAGTTATTTTGATGACCTCGGATTCCCCGTTGGGGTGAACCGAAAAATACAGGACTCTGGAACCCGGACTTCCTTTGGTCAGGTCATACTCCCGGTCCCGGGTCACCGCTTTGACCTGGAAACGTTTTACGTAAGCTCTTTTGGATTTTCCATCAAAATATACCATATGGTAGGTCGTGCGTTCATCGCCGCGGTACCAGATATCAGCGTATAGGAGGTCTTTCCCCATGAAAACTTTATCTCCGATTTTACTAACCTGGAATCGTCCGTCTTTTCGGAAGGCAATCACATCATCGATGTCCGAACATTCCCGGATAAAAGTCGCTTTTTTGAGCCCCGAACCGATGAAACCTTCCTCATAGCTCACGTACAACCGTGAATTGTTGGCGACTACCTGTTGGATTTCAATATCCCCAAACGTGGTAATTTTCGTGTTCCGGTTCTGATCTTTGCCGTATTTTTCCCTTAAATGCCTGAAATACGCTATGCAGTATTCTGTCAGATTGGCGAGATGATGGCGGGTTTGTCTTATTTCTTCCAACAATGCCTGAATGGCTTCCTCCGCCTTGTATTTGTTGTGTTTGGATATTTTCTTGATCTTGATTTCGGTGAGCCGCAGGATGTCTTCCTCGATAAATGGTCGCGCCAATACCAGTCGTTCGTCCCCGGGCGTGAGTTGTTCACCCGGCTCTGCGATGTATTTCCGCATTTCATAGTCGATGATTTCCAACACAGATTCCCAGGTTTCGGCTTCTTCAATTTCATGGTACACCCGGTTCTCTATGAATATCTTTTCAAGAGAGGCAAAATGGTACTTATCCAGCAATTCCTTTTCCTGGATCTTGAGTTCAGCCCGAATCAAATCTTTGGTATGGGCGGTTGATCGACGAAGAATTTCCCTGACGTCCAGAAACATGGGTTTATTATCCACGATCACGCAAGCGTTGGGGGAAATGGAGATCTCGCAATTGGTAAAGGCGTAAAGCGCTTCGATGGTCAGTTCCGGAGACTGGCCTGAAGTGAGATCTATGACGATTTCAACGTCCTTGGCTGTATTGTCGGTGATTTTCTTGATGTTGATCGTACCCTTGTCGTTGGCCTTGAGGACCGAGTCGATCAGTGAAGAAGTGGTCGTGCTGTAAGGAATCTCCCGGATGATAAGCGTGTTCTTATCCTGCTTTTCTATTTTGGCCCGGATTTTGATTTTTCCGCCCCGCTCTCCGTCTTTGTAATCGGTAATATCCATGTATCCCCCGGTTTGAAAATCCGGATAGAGCGTGAAACTTTTATCCTGGAGTATTTTGATCGATGCATCGATCAGTTCATTGAAGTTGTGAGGCAGTATCCGGGTGGACAAACCGACAGCGATTCCTTCGACTCCCTGCGCGAGGAGCAGCGGAAATTTGACCGGCAAATGGATGGGTTCGTTTTTTCGACCGTCATAACTCAACTGCCACTCCGTAATATCCTTGTTGAAAGCCACCTCCAGGGCGAAAGGAGAAAGGCGGGCTTCGATATATCGGGGAGCGGAAGCGCCATCGCCCGTAGCGATATTTCCCCAGTTTCCCTGCTGATCGATCATCAGGTCTTTTTGCCCGAGTTTGACCAGCGCGTCGCCGATCGCCGCGTCTCCATGGGGATGGTATTGCATGGTCTGACCGATAATGTTGGCCACCTTGTGAAACCGGCCGTCATTCATCTGGTACATGGCGTGTAGGATCCTGCGCTGTACAGGCTTCAATCCGTCCTCGATGGCAGGAATAGCCCGCTCCAGAATGACGTATGATGCGTAATCCAGAAAATAATTTTCATACATTCCGTCCAGACCAATCGCCGTGATCCCGTTGCTGTTTTCTTCTGACATTAATGCGTTAATCTATTGTAAGTCAAAGTAAAAAATGTGATGCTAAAATCAAATGTCGTGCAAATTTACGAAGTAGAATTGATCTTTTATAAGTTAAGATGAGGTGTTATTCTGAAGTTAAGGCAGCAAAGCTTGTTGCTCGATCGTTTTTTTATCGGTAATTTGTAGGGAAATTCCTTACCATAATGGATGTTGCACTGACTCTTGATCACAACGAAGAATCCATTATCCAGGCCTGTGTCCGGAGAGAAAAGTGGGCCCAGAAAATCATTTACGAAGCCTATTATGGCAAGATGATGGGGGTCTGCATCCGGTATTCCAAAACGGAAGAAGAAGCACTGGATATATTGCATGATGGATTCATAAAAGTGTTCCGGTATATTGGAAAATATAAGCCGGGCACCTCTCTTTTTAGCTGGATCAGAAGGATTATGGTGAACACGGCCATCGACCATTACAGAAAAATGTCGCGCCGTAGAACCGAATCCATCGACCAGGCTTATGACGTGGAAAATGATCAGCCGAGTGCTATCGAAAAGGTAACGGAAAAGGAAATACTTTTTGCCGTACAACAACTGACGCCAACTTACAGGACGGTATTTAACCTATACGTGGTCGAAGGCTATTCACACAGAGAAATCGCCGATAAACTGGATATTTCTGAAAGCACTTCACGATCCAATCTGGTCAAAGCACGTTCCAAGTTGAAAGAAATGCTAATTCACTTAAGCCCTGACAGATAATGTGGACGAGGTTTGACCATATAGTAAAGAATGCGCTCGGGAATTTGATGTCCTCACAAGTCCCAGATTGGGATGTGTTTCGGAACATCCTCCTGACGGAAGAGAGTATGCCGGATTTGGACGAACTGGGAGAGGAGGATATGGGAAATGCCCTCCACGGCCTGGAATTCACCGGTAGCCTTCCCGCCTGGGCCTTATTTGAAAGCCGGCTGGATGAGTTGAACGGGAATATGGATGGAGAATTTGATCAGTCGATCGGTGAAGCTCTCGAACATATCCCTGCGACCAGTTGGGGAAGCGGAGCCTGGGATCAGATGTCGGCCCGATTGGATGATCTCAATGCAGAAATGGACGCTGAATTTGATCAAACCATCGAAGACGCCATGGTCAATATCCCGGAAGCTACCTGGAAAGAACAACACTGGCAGATGTTGTCCACCCGCCTGGATCGACTCAACGACAAACCACGGTTACTGATGATGAAGGTCATCGAAGCTGCCGCCATTCTGTTGCTCCTGATTCAATTGAGCAATCTATATACAGGTTATCAACAAAACAAGGGAACCAATAACAACCTGACTACGTATCTCGACAGGATTCTTGATTCCACCGACCGACCAGCCAGCGAAGACAACAACGACCTTGTTATGCCTCCCAATTCCCTTCCATCGGAATCTGCAGGGAATATCAATGAGAATTCTTCAGGTGACCTCGATCCGGGAAGATCAGATATCAAGAGTTCAATTAACTCTGACCGGTACGAAGGTTCTCTTGCCACGGAAAGTCCATCCACCCACGTCGATCGTTCTTCGGATAATCAGGGAGGCAGGACCGCAGGCAATCCAGGTGATGAACGGATTTCAGAGCCTGGTGACATTTCAGTCGTGCATCAACTTCCCCCAGATCAACCCGTCCATATTCCATACGATTACATCGAGGAGCTCGTAGATCAGCCTGATGTTTTGCCCAATGCTCAAAAGGACAATTCCAGGGTGGCTCCCCATCTGGCCAGTGATCCACAACTAATCGACTACACGCTCGATCCCAGTGAATTTCAAAAGTCCTCTCCGAAGTTGGGGGTTCGGGACATCAGTTTACTTTCCACCAGTTCGACGGACAGCATCCTACGTACCATCCCAACTCTCCAGGTGATCAGGCCGAGAATCCACAGCTCGATGGAAGTCGGTATGCTGGCAGATGCCACCAATGTGGAGATAGAAGACTATTATTCATTATCCGGAGCTTATGATGAACCTACCCTCAACGCTGGCGGTTACTTCCGGTATAAAATCCAATATCAAAATATTTTTGGTTCCCTGGGAGCTGACTATCTCAATATGCGTTATGATGGGGTGACCAGCGATAACAAGCTGTCGATGATTTCCCTTCCCATTGAATTGGGTTACAACGTGGTCAATTTGCCTTCCTTCCGGATGTATTTCAGTGGGGGAGTAGCGGGCCGGTTTGTTCCACTCGCGAATTATAGTCCGGAAACTTTTAATCAGGCCTCTCCGTACACTAGCAAATCCAATAAACCATCGTTTGGACTGTTGAATAACGGACCGTTTGAGATAAACTCCTATCTGTCCGGACGATTGAGTATGGGGCTCGACATCAATGTGAATAAAAAGACCAGCATCAATCTACGGTTTTCCCATGATATCTGGCTCAAAGGGCAGGGGATCGGTTACAATCATGATAAATTCCGGTCCAGCCATTTGGCTATAGGAACCAATTTTCATTTGTAATCAGGCATTCATCCCAATAATATCCAGGAACTAAGAGCTACAACTTTGGTTGGGCAGTTTAGTGAGACTCACCCCACTAATAAATAAGAACTCTGCAGGTTGAGATCTCCGAGAAAAATGTGCTAATTACAATAACTGGATTCTTGAAAATCTAAACCATCTAAACCCCATAAACCATCTAAACCCTTAGCAGGGTGGATTAGTCGAGTTAGTTGAATTGGTTGAGATGGACATCCAACAGAGAGTTAAATTAAATTGTATGATACCGTAGCCGCACACTCATACCACTATGAGCTAAGAACTAACTAACTACTAACAACTAACTCAAAATTCTGAAGTCTCATGGAACTTAATCGACGGATAATTTTCTTGTGCCATGCGCAATGACCAGGCTGTATCCGGCAAATAAACGAGAAGTCCGTCTTTGTCGTAAGCCAGGTCGGACATTTTCCGTCTTTGAAAATCTTTGAACTCAGCATTGTCACTCGCCTCGATCCAGATTGCTTTGTGGATGTTTACCGAATGGTAATCACAATTGGCACCGTATTCATGCTCGAGTCGATATTTGATGACATCAAACTGTAGTGCACCGACCGTACCGATTACTTTTTGATTTCCTGAAACCTGGGTAAACATCTGAGCGACTCCCTCATCCATTAGTTGACGGATGCCTTTGTCAAGTTGTTTGAATTTCATGGGATCCTTATTGATGACTACCCGGAAAAGTTCCGGAGAAAATCTCGGAATTCCCTTGAAGTGAAGTTCTTCACCTTCCGTGAGAGCATCACCGATCTTAAAATTTCCGGAATCATATAATCCGACAATATCACCCGGAAAAGATTCTTCCACGAGTTCCTTCCGTGCTGCCATAAAAGTGGTCGGGTTGGAGAATCGCATTTTGGCATCATTTCGCACGTGGTGATAAAATTTGTTGCGTTCAAACTTTCCGCTGACGATCCGGAGAAATGCTATCCGATCCCGGTGCCGTGGATCCATATTGGCGTGGATCTTGAAAATAAAACCACTGAAAACATCCTCGTCCGGTCGTACAATCCTTTCCTCCGTAATTCTCATCAATGGGGATGGCGCAAATTCAACAAAACCATCCAGCATTTCCTTTACCCCAAAATTGTTGATGGCGGAACCAAAAAATACCGGAACCTGATCTCCTTTCAGGTACGCCTCCCGGTCGAACGTATCATATACCATAGAGACAACTTCCAGCTCGGAGATAAATTCTTCGGCAGCCACTTTTCCCACGTAGGGTTCCAGCGTTGCCTGATCCAGTGTGTTTATCTTGATCACATTTTCTTCATCCTGCTGGCCATGGGGGTCAAACAAGGCCAATTCCTGTTTGTACATATTGTATACCCCTTTGAAACGTTGTCCCATACCGATCGGCCAACTCAAAGGCAACACATTGAGTCCGAGTTTTTCTTCCACCTCGTCCATCAGTTCCACCGGGTCTTTACCTTCCCTGTCCAGCTTGTTAATGAAAACGATGAGAGGAATCTGTCTCATCCTGGCGACATTTACCAATTTTTCGGTTTGGGATTCCACCCCTTTGGCTACATCGATGACAACGATGGCAGAGTCCACAGCAGACAGGGTGCGGTATGTGTCTTCGGCAAAGTCCTGGTGACCCGGCGTATCGAGGATGTTGATATTGAGATCTCTGTATTCAAAACCCATGACCGAGGTGGCCACCGAGATGCCCCTTTGGCGTTCGATCTCCATAAAATCGGAAGTGGCGTGCTTTTTAATTTTGTTGGATTTGACCGCTCCGGCGGTCTGGATGGCTCCACCAAAAAGGAGGAGCTTTTCCGTCAGGGTGGTTTTGCCGGCATCCGGGTGGGATATAATGCCGAAAGTCCTCCGTTTATTAATTTCTTCCGTCAATTTCATTGGGTATGATCTACTTAAAGGTCGCAAAATTAAGAAAAAAAAGGATGTTCACCACATGGCGAACATCCTTCAATTATGAAACATTTGAAATTTTCTACACCTGGAACGTTTTGGTTTGGCCGGTTCTCTGTAAAACGCGGCTAACGTCAAGCGATCCGGATATCATTATTTGTGATCGGCGTAGTTTTTGGCTACTTCATCCCAATTGATGACATTGAAGAAAGCAGAGATATAGTCGGGTCTTCTGTTTTGGTAATTGAGATAATAGGCGTGTTCCCACACATCAATTCCCAGGATCGGAGTCCCCTCGCATTTGGTTACGGGCATCAGGGGATTGTCCTGATTGGGGGTAGAGCATACGCTCACTTTCCCACCGTCATGGACACAAAGCCATGCCCATCCAGAACCAAACTGGGTAGCGGCTGCTTTGCTAAATTCTGATTTGAAATCATCAAAACTGCCAAATGCATCATCTATGGCGCTTGCCAGAGCACCGGAAGGCTGACCTCCGCCATTGCCGGATAATATCTTCCAGAACAAAGAGTGATTGTAGAAACCACCTCCGTTGTTGCGTACGGCTGCAGCGGCGTTTCCGTCTATGGTCGCCAGTATTTCTTCGATCGTTTTATCAGCCAGGTCGGTTCCTTCGATCGCATTGTTGAGGTTATTGGTATATCCCGCATGGTGTTTGTCATGGTGGATATTCATTGTTTTTTCATCGATATGCGGCTCCAGTGAATCGGCTGCATAAGGTAAGTCTGGAAGTTTAAAGGCCATAATAATATATTTTATTTTGTTAAATAATAACGGGGATTCTACAATTCTGGCGGTAGCTATCCCCAATTCTTTTATATTAAATGAAAAGTTTGGTGAAATGTTTTACCGGACCACCTCCTTTTTTTCACAGTCGGCTCAAAGTATAATGCGGAATTCTAACTCCCTTCAGGAATTCTTCTCCATAAACTGATTCGCCCAGATCAAATCTTCCCGCGTGTCGATCCCTATGGTGACCTGATGGGCGTCCAGTAACCGCAATTTCATACCCATTTCCAAAATGCGGATGGCTTCGATCATTTCGAGTGATTCCAATGGGGTAGGAGCCTGCCGAGCAAATCGTTCCAGAGCTGTTTTGCGAAATGCGTAGATACCGATGTGGCGGTACGTGGGCACATCTCCATCCTGGCGCCGGAAGGGAATATTGGACCGACTGAAGTACAAGGCATTGTCCTGAAGATCGCTGACCACCTTTACATAATTGGGATTGTTTCGGTCCATCCTTTCGGTGATGGGATGCCTGAGCGACATGACGTCGATATGTTGTCCGTGATCCTGGCCAAATACTTCGATCATACGATGGATATCTGCCTTACCGAGAAAAGGTTCATCTCCCTGAACATTGAAAATAATGTCCGCTTCAAATTGGGAAGCAAATTCGGCGATCCGGTCCGTACCGCAGGTGTGTTCCCGACGGCTTCGTAAGACCGGTCCGAGGTCGGTGACGACGGATTCGATTTCCTGGGAGTCGGTGACGACGATGACCTCATCAAATAAATCCATGGATTGTATATTTTCCATCGTCCTGCGGATCACGGGGGACCCCCCCAGATCAGCCATCAACTTCCCCGGTAATCTCGTCGATTGATATCGCGCCGGAATCGCTGCTATTATTCTAAGCTTATTCATACATATTCATTTTTTATGAATCAATATTCCTGCCCTCCGGATCTCCACCTCCTGTCGCAATCAAAGTTACGTTATTTGTCCCACTATATAAATTGAGGGATTTGAATCATAGGTGATCACTCGACTTAACTCCTCTTGCAACCGCAAAAATTCGTATCTTTGCCCCAAAATTATAAAACAATAAAATAAGATAGATTTCAATCATGGGATATCGTGAAGAAAAAGACAGCCTGGGCATTATTGAGGTGCCCGCTGACAAATACTGGGGAGCTCAAACCCAGAGGTCGTTCGAGAATTTTAAAATAGGAGGGCAGAAAATTCCCCTGGAAGTCATCCATGCTTTCGCTATTCTAAAAAAGGCGGCTGCCTGGACCAATAGTGAACTGGGAGTGCTCGATCCGGGGAAAGCCAGGCTGATAGACCAGGTCACCGATGAGATCCTGGAAGGACAGTGGGACGATCAGTTTCCACTGGTCGTATGGCAGACCGGGAGCGGTACCCAGTCCAATATGAATATGAATGAAGTTATAGCCAACCGGGGACATGTACTTCAGGGGGGTGCCTTGACTGATACCAGTAAAATCCTTCATCCCAATGACGATGTGAATAAATCGCAATCTTCCAACGATACATTTCCGACCGCTATGCACATCGCGGGCTATCAAAAAATCGTGCAAAAGGTATTGCCATCCCTCCATCGGTTACGGGATGAATTTGCCAGAAAGTCAGCGGAATTTATGGACATCGTCAAGATAGGACGGACCCATTTCATGGACGCCACACCGGTGACCGTGGGACAGGAATTGTCCGCTTTTGTGAGTCAGATCGATCATGGCATCAAGACCATAGAATCCAGCCTGGAACATTTATCAGAATTGGCTCTGGGGGGAACCGCGGTAGGGACCGGGCTCAATACCCCCACCGGTTATGCTGAAAAGGTGGCGGCTAAAATCGCGGAACTGACTGGTTTGCCATTTCGGTCTGCCCCCAATAAATTTGAAGCCCTGTCTGCCCACGATGCCGTCGTGGAATCCCATGGTGCTTTGAAAACGATGGCGGTTTCGCTGATGAAAATCGGTAATGACATCCGCATGTTGGCTTCCGGACCAAGAAGCGGGATCGGCGAATACATCATCCCATCCAACGAACCTGGAAGTTCGATTATGCCTGGTAAGGTCAATCCCACCCAGTGCGAAGCGTTGACGATGGCTATGGCCCAGGTGATGGGCCATGATGTGGCGGTTTCGGTATCGGGCATGAGCGGGCAGTTTCAACTCAACGTGTTTAAGCCGGTAATGATCTACAATCTGCTTTTCTCGGCCGATCTGATCGCCGATGCCTGTGAAAGTTTCCGGGTCAACTGCATAGCGGGACTGGAGCCAAATAGGGCTCGGATCACGCAACATCTCAACAATTCTCTGA
>CALEIL010000573.1 GCA_937876435.1 uncultured Bacteroidota bacterium | reverse complement strand
CACTTGTCTCATTATAAAACGGATTGTCCGTTGGGATTTTGCCGTCATCGTGCAAACGGTAAATTTTTCCGCCATCGCGGGTAATATCCTGCGGATTTATATCGCGCTCGCCCCGATCTCCAATTGAGAAATAAACAAAACCTTCGTTGTCAAATTCGATGCGCGAACCAAAATGCTGGCCCGCAGTGGTGTTCGGCTCCGCTTTATATAATTTTTCAATATTGGATAAAGCGCCGTTTTCCAACTTACACCGAATCAGTGCCGTATTGCCGCCATTTCCATCGCCTTCTTTAGAAGCGTACGTAATATAGATCCAACCATTATTCGTGTAATCTGGGTGCAATTCAATATCCATCAGACCGCCTTGGCCTCGATTGTAAACCATTGGTATATTTGCAATTTCGCGCTTTTTTCCAGCTTTAAAATGGAGCAACCGTCCGTCCTTTTCGGCAATCAGCATACTTCCATCCGGGAGCCAGGTCATTCCCCACGGGATGGTGAGACCACTTACAACCTCTTCAACTTTGTAGGTTTGTGGCTCTGTTGTTAATGTGATGTCATTTTTCTTTTTCGGCTGGGCACACGAGCCAAAAACAATCAGTGTGGAGATGCAAACAAGATATTTTTTCATGCCAAATGTTTTTGTTTAAAGATACCAAAGTTTCTGTGATCTATATTAAATCGGGTCCAATTCCTTTTTGTCGAAACCTCAAACAAATCTTATCTTTAACCAAATTTTTTACCATTATGGATGAGGGCTATTACGTCCTGGTTGATGGAAATTATGATTTTCACTTCAATCAGAACGATACAGAAAGAATTGATCAAACCACACTTTCCGAAGAAAAAATACATTTGCTCCAGAATAAGAAATCCTTTTCAATTGAACTTTTGAAGAAGGATTTCTTAAAAAAAAATTATACGGTTAAAGTGAATGGAAATACCTTTAGGGTTTCGGTTAAAACACCCTTGGATCAACAAATCAAAAGGATGGGACTTTCCATTGGGAGTATGTCGGTCGTGGATGCTGTTCGGGCGCCGATGCCGGGCGTTATTCTGGAAGTAAATGTTTCCGAAGGGATGGAGGTGAAAAAAGGCGATTTTCTTTGCGTTCTCGAAGCGATGAAAATGGAAAATACTCTCACCGCACCACGAGACGGCAAAGTGAAAGCAGTGAACGTTGCCAAAGGCGAAACCGTCGATAAAGGAAAATTGCTAATTGAATTCCATAAAAATGATTAAAAAGATATTGGTCGCCAATCGGGGTGAAATAGCCATCCGTGTTTTTCGGGCTGCGACGGAATTGCACCTGCGGACGGTGGCGATCTATACATTTGAAGACCGGTACTCTTTACACCGATATAAGGCGGATGAGGCCTATCTCATCGGACCAAAGGATGAACCCCTGAGTCCGTATCTGGACATCGAGGAAATCATCAAGGTGGCCAAAGAAAATGGCGTGGATGCAATCCACCCCGGTTATGGCTTTCTGTCAGAAAATGTAACTTTTGCGCAACGCTGCCGCGAGGAGGGGATTATTTTTGTAGGTCCCACCCCTGAAACGATGATGGCTCTGGGGGATAAGGTAAGAGCCAAAGAAATTGCCGAAAAACTCGAGGTCCCCACCATACAGGACAGTAAACTAAGCATCGATTCTGAAGAAATAGTCATCGGTGAAGCCCGCCGGATAGGTTTTCCTATCATGGTCAAGGCAGCGGCTGGTGGTGGTGGAAGAGGGATGCGCGTAGTGCACGAGGAAGCAGAATTGATCACGGCCTACAAAGAGGCACGGCGGGAAGCCAAAACCTCTTTCGGAGACGATACGGTCTTTCTTGAAAAATTTATTGAAAACCCCAAACACATCGAAATCCAGATCCTGGGTGACCAGTACGGTCACCTGGTGCACCTGTACGAACGGGATTGCTCCGTCCAGCGGAGATTTCAGAAAGTAGTGGAGGTAGCTCCAAGCATTGGTTTGAAACAGAGCGTTTTAGATAGTTTATATGAAGCAGCCCTTAAAATTACCAGGCACGTCAATTATGTGAATGCCGGTACGGTAGAGTTCCTGGTGGATCAGGCTCAGAATATCTATTTTATCGAAGTGAATCCACGCATCCAGGTAGAGCACACCATCACCGAAGAAATCACCGGGGTCGATTTGGTTCGAACCCAGATCCTGATCTCGATGGGATACGAATTGTCTCACGAATTGATTTTTATCAAAAGCCAGGCGGATATTCAGACCCAGGGTTTCGCGATCCAGTGCCGGGTCACCACGGAAGATCCCGAGAATAATTTCAAACCAGATTACGGAACCTTGATAGCTTATCGTTCCGCCAGTGGTTTTGGGATCAGACTGGACGCCGGAAGTGCTTATCCGGGATCCACTATCAGTCCGTTCTTTGACAGCATGCTGGTGAAAGTAACCGGCTGGGGGAGGACGCTAGATGGGGCTGCTGACCGGCTATACAGGGCATTGCTCGAGTTTCGGATCCGGGGGGTGAAAACCAATATCGGATTTTTGCTCAATCTACTCAACGATGAAACATTCCGCTCAGGTGGTGCGACGGTCAATATGATCGCCTCCAAGCCCGAACTGACCAACCTTCTCAGACGTCGGGACCGCGCCACCAAGCTGCTGCGGTATCTGGCGGGTGTAATAGTCAACGGCAATGCGGACGTCAAATATACAGATCCCACCCAGTCTGAAAAGGCAGCCGTGGTTCCTTCATTCTCGCCGCAGGCAAAATATCCCGATGGAACCAAGCAACTGCTCACAGAGAAAGGACCCAGAGAATTTGCCCGCTGGCTTAAAGATGAGAAAAAAATCCATTTCACCGATACTACATTCAGAGATGCTCATCAGTCTTTGCTGGCGACCAGAATGAGAACACTGGATATGCTTCAGGTCGCTGAAAGCTTTGCCAAGAACCACGGCCAGGATGTGTTTTCGATGGAAGTATGGGGAGGCGCTACGTTTGATGTAGCCCTGCGGTTTCTGAAGGAAGATCCATGGACACGATTGCAATTGATCCGGGAGAAGATCCCCAATATCCTCTTGCAGATGTTGCTCCGTGGCTCCAATGGAGTAGGTTATAAGGCGTACCCCGACAATCTGATCGTATCCTTTATCGAAAAAGCCTGGGAAAACGGGATCGACCTGTTCCGGATTTTCGATTCGCTCAACTGGGTAGAGAACATGAAGACCAGTATCCGGACCGTGATCAATAATACGGATGCTCTGGCTGAAGCCTGTATCTGCTATACGGGCGATATATCGGATCCCGAAAAACGCAAATACGACCTCGACTACTACGTGCGTCTGGCGCGGGAACTCGAAGCCGAGGGTGCTCACATACTGGCTATCAAGGATATGGCCGGACTGCTGAAACCGTACGCCGCTGCGGAATTGATTCCCGCATTAAAGGAATCCGTTTCCATCCCGATCCACCTTCACTCACACGACACATCCTCCATACAATCAGCCACTTATCTCAAAGCAATTGAAGGAGGAGTAGACGTCGTGGACGTCGCCTTGAGTGCGATGTCGGGGCTGACCAGTCAACCCAATTTCAATTCGATGGTGGCTGCCCTCAAGGGGCAGGAAAGAGGTCGGGACATCGATTTGAGGAGCCTCGATCGATTCTCGGATTACTGGGAGATCGTTCGGTCGTATTACTACCCATTCGAGACCGAACTTCGGGCGGGCACGGCCAGCGTATATCGCCACGAGATACCCGGTGGTCAATATTCCAACCTGAGACCTCAGGCGAGGGGTTTGGGTCTGGAGGAGAAATTTGATACGATCAAGGAAAATTACCGGATCGCCAATCAGCTTTTGGGGAATATCGTGAAGGTGACCCCTTCCTCCAAGGTCGTAGGTGATATGGCGATGTTTATGACTTCCAATAATCTCACCGAGCGGGACATCGTGGAACGGGCAGGAGAATTGTCCTTTCCGGAAAGTGTGAAAGCTCTTTTCCAGGGGGATCTCGGACAGCCCTACCAGGGATTTCCGGAAGATCTCCAGAAAGCGGTGCTCAAAGGGGCCAAAGCGTATACCGATCGGCCCAATGCTCATTTGGAACCCATCGATCTGGAGAAGGAATTCGAAGAATTTAAATCCAAATACGGTCCCTACGTCAACTACCTGGATTTTCTGTCGGGTCAGTTGTATCCCAAAGTTTTTGAACAATATCAGGAGCATTACGATAAATACGCTATGGTCCGGACGCTACCAACGTGGGCCTTTTTCTACGGGATGAAGGAAGGGGAGGAGATATTGGTCAACATGGACAAAGGGAAGACGCTCCTGATCGAATACGTCTATAAGACCAGCCCCAATGACAATGGGGAGGTTTTCGTGACATTCAAACTCAACGGCCAAATGCGGACCGTGAGGGTACAGGACGATTCTGTAAACGTCGAAATCAAGAAACACCGGAAAGCTGAAAAGGTCACCGAAATCGGTTCCCCCCTGCAAGGCAACCTCTCCCGGATCTATGTCAAGGTAGGCGACCGGGTGAAGAAAAACGACCCCTTGTTTGTCATCGAGGCCATGAAAATGGAATCTACCATCGCCTCTCCGATGGCCGGGGTGATTGAGATGGTGCATCTGACCGAAAAAACCATGGTGGAACAGGATGACCTGGTGGTGGAAATAGACCCGGAGAGAGGGTGAACAGGTACGGGTGTGGGTTTGGGTGTGGGTTTGGGTTTGGGTGTGGGTGTGGGTGTGGGTTTGAGTGTGAGATTGTATAATTCGGTTTTGATAACTTAAGAGATTTCGGGGTCCTCCGCTCTCTGCACTCATTCTCGCTCTGTCTGTAGGGTGTGTGTGGGTTTGAGTGTGAGATTGTATAATTCGGTTTCGATGACTTAAGAGATTTCGGGGTCCTCCGCTCTCTGCACTCATTCTCGCTCTGTTCGTGGGGTGTGTGCTAATTTCTACTGATTCGCTTGTATAAAACAAGCATTTGAATCGTTCTACTGTGAGAAGATTTTGATACCTTGAATGCGATTACTGAATAATATCACCTGGGATTTGACTATAGACCACCCCAAAAGCAGTCAGTTATTTTGGACTATTAAATTTGACCGGTTGCTCATATGCGGATAATTTTACTTATTCTGGCCTCTTGTATGGCTTCTTTGCCGATATTCTCACAGGAAGGAAGCTCGTGCGCGGAGCCTATTTTACTGGATACACTCAATAACCTATGTTCGGCAAATGGAGAATACAACCTGGCAACCCAGGGGGATTCCGGTGTGCCACAACCATCCTGTTACCCCCAAAATACCGGTACCCAGGACATCTGGTTTCAATTCAGGCCTACACTGCAAAACATCAATATCGTAATCCGCGGTTCTTCGCGGCTGGCGAACGAAAACACCCTGAGAAATCCCCAGATGACCCTGTACAAGGGAACCTGTGATAATCTCGAAGTAGAGAGTTGTATTTCCGATGCTCAAGGTCTTCATTTTGTGGAACTTACGGTAGGGGACTTAGAGCCCGGTGCCACGTATTTTATCCGGGTGAGTTCAAGGACTAATCACGATGGACGGTTTCAATTGTGCATCAACAATTTTCAATACACCGCGGATTATTCATCAGATTGCCCGGACGCCACTGTTCTTTGTGACAAGGAAACCATTACGGTGGATTTGCTGACCGGTACCGGGGATATCCGCGATGAAGCAGACAATACCTGCCTGGATACCGATCCGACGACCGGTCGCGATGATGGCAACTCGGAATCATCGAGCGTCTGGTTTCGATGGATCGCCCGGAATGACGGAAACCTGACCTTTACCCTGGATCCGATCAATCCGGTCGACGATCTGGATTTTGCAGTATTTGAATTGCCCGGTGGCCTGGGGGATTGCAACAACAAGGTCATGCTCCGCTGTATGGCATCCGGTGAAAACGTCGGTGCTCCTTTTGATGAATGGCGGGTGTGTACCGGCGCCACCGGTCTGATGGAGGGAAATACACACCTGTCCGAGCAGCGGGGGTGTCAGCCGGGAAATACCAATTTTTTGGCACCACTGGAAATGGAGGAGGGGAAAGCGTACGCCCTGGTGGTCAACAATTACAGCCAATCCGGTTCCGGGTTTCGCCTCGAATGGGGAGGAAGTGGTGAGTTTGCCGGTCCGGAAGCCAATATCGTCTTTCTGGATGATAAAGAAATATATTGCCCGGGTGAAAGCATCCGGTTTTATGCAGAAGATATTAGCGGGAGCGGCGCGATCACCGATTACAATTGGGTGTATTCCGGTGTCGGCGAATCGGGGGAACTGACCGGTGCAGGGCCCCATTCTATCTCATTTTCGACCGGGGGGATCAAACCAATCATTCTCAATCTGGATAGCGATATAGGTTGCATCACTTCTCTCGACACCGCGATCGAAGTGGAAGATCCGATCGGGATTACCGCTGTCATTGATTCCATTTCGTGCCATGGCTATGATGACGGACGGATCGAGGTCGACTACGACTCACCTTCTACCGTGACCGAAACATTTTGGCTCGATGGCCCTACGGAGCAAATCCGAACAGATCTGGTCCCCGGTGAATATACCTACGTGGTCCGCAATGAAAATGAATGTTCCAATTCTGCTACTTTTCAGATGGAGCAGCCTCTGCCCATCGTGATCGATCAGATCGTGACGCTGGCGTCGTGTGGGGGTGGAACGGACGGGACTATCCGCCTGGACGTTTCCGGTACCTTTGAACCATTCGAGTACGATTTCATGGACGGTGCGGGCTATACGGATTCGGACACCCGGGATCGCCTGGGGGCGGGAGTTTATCCGGTGTCGGTCCGGGATCGGAAGGGCTGTGAAGAGGACACCGTGGTTTTGCTGAGTGAGATTGACCTCGATATTGGTCGGTCCATTATTGAGGAACCGCGGTGTTTCGGATACTCCGACGGCAGCATTGATTTTGAAATAGAGGGGGGACGAAGCCCTTACGTGTACGATTTTGGGAACACTGGTACGTTTTCGGGGGAGGATAGATTTGATGGACTGTCCGCGGGATCCTACATCGTGGTCATCAGGGATAGTGACGATTGTACTGCTTTCAAAGGATTGACCCTCGATCAGCCTGATTCCATTACCTTCTCGGTGGACACCAGTCACGTATCCTGTTTTGGATTGGAGGATGGCCGCATTGGAATCACGGTGAACGGTGGCACGCCTTCGTACCGGTACGATTGGGATCACGGCGCGAGCGAAGCCGTCCTCGATAATCTGCCGGCGGGAGATTACCGGGTTCAGATCCTTGACCAGAATGATTGCCCGGCGGAAACGTTTCTGACCTTGAGGGAACCCCCCGAATTGGCGATCGATCTCATCGAAAAAATGGACGTGATCTGCTACGGCAATCAGGATGGATCGATCCTGGTCTCAGCGGAAGGCGGCGAGGGCGATTACATGTATTCGATCAACCAGGGGTCTTTGTCGTCCAGTCCCAGGTTTGACGACTTGAGAGCGAACCAGTACGTCGTGTCTGTCCAGGACGAAAACAGTTGCCGGGATTCGATCGTGGTGGTGGTGAC
The DNA here is from genome assembly GCA_937876435.1 of uncultured Bacteroidota bacterium. Taxonomy (GTDB): domain Bacteria; phylum Bacteroidota; class Bacteroidia; order Chitinophagales; family Saprospiraceae; genus Membranihabitans. The sequence continues at coordinate 10,716 of CALEIL010000573.1, read as the reverse complement.
CGAACCGGAAGAACTCGTGGTCCATATCACTACGGACGGCGATTCGGTCAATACCATATCCCTCGGGGAAACTCTGGAACTGGGGAGTTCGTATACACCAGCCGACCGGACGATGACCTGGTCGTGGACACCCCCTGAGCGGGTGAATTGTCCGGACTGTTCCGTGGTCACCTCCATGCCCGTGGTCAATACCATTTTTACATTGACGGGTACCGATCAGGATGGTTGTCAGGACGTGGATGAATTATTGATCAGGGTAATCCCGATCCGGGATGTCGGGGTACCCAACGTGGTCGTACCGGGTTCCGGAGACCAAAATAGTTTTGTGACCATTTACGGAGGCAGGCATATCGCTCGTATCGTGAAATTTGACGTTTTTGACCGTTGGGGTAATTTGTTGTTTACCCGGTCGGATTTTCCTCCCAATCAGTATCAGTTGGGCTGGGACGGGACCGCCAATGGCAAAAGATTGATTCCCGGAATATACGTGTACACCGCCCGGGTGGAGTTCATCGATCAGGTAGAGGATACGGTTTCAGGGGAGATCCTGGTGATCGAGTAGGGGCATTTGCCTTGATTTGACCCGGGAAAAACCATATTGGCCCGGAATATGTTAGTACCTTTGAAGTGAAATAATGATCGAAGTGAAGACCGCTCTGAAAGTGAACTCAAGATGACGTTTAGAACCATAGGAACCTCCATAGTACAGCAAATCCTCTATTCCTATAGATATTTCTGTACCTTTTTTGACAAATTCTCCTTCCTTTTTGTGAGGAAGCAGGATGCATCGTCGATTCCGGTAACCAGGGAATGGCGTCCCGCCGGCTATGCAACCCGGGCGCAAATGGGGATCGTCGGTTCCTTTATCCAGAGTCTGCCCGCCCGTTGGCATCGTCCGTGGCACGTACGCGTCTTCATTGAATCATACTTCATCGGTGGGCCAAAAAATATTTTGAAATCCGGATATATAAACCTCACGTTCGGAGCGCTGGCCTTTATGATGGTGGCGTTCTCGTGCGACGATAGTCTGACGGTATCCCAGGATATCGACCCGGAAACCCTCAGCAAGGACAGCGACTTGGCTTACAATGTCACCATGGAATATACCGATGATGGTCAGAAACTGATGGAGCTCGAGGCTCCCGTACTGATGAGGAAAAACACGGTTCCCATCAAGGATATTTTTCCGGAAGGAATCCTGGTCACGTTCTACGAAAATCAGGAACCATACGCTACCCTGACGTCTAAGTATGCAGAGCGGTTGCCGGATGATTACCTGGTCATCGCGTCTGACGAAGTCGTATTCGAAAACATCAAGGGTGAAAAACTGGAAACCAGCGAACTCAGGTGGGATGAAAGAAAGGGTAAGATATTTACAGACCGGTTTGCCCGTCTTACGCGGCCCAATGAAATCATATACGGGTACGGGTTTACGGCCAATCAGGATTTCACCGATATCGAATTCGAAAAAACCACCGGCAAGCGCCCTTTGCCCCAGCTCGAGGGTTTGTAATCCGGGCTGGAAGAACCATTTAGGTCTAAAAATAAACCGGGTCGGCTTTCTTCCAAGCGCCCGATGAGAGGCAAGTCAGCAACGCATCCATTCCTCTTACTTCTCCTTAAAATATGATTCATTCTTCTCAAGTTTTTGACTTAGAGTTAAAATGATAATTGAAATTTTTTTAAAAAATTCTATTTTGATTTTGACTTTTAAATAATTATATATTATATTGGGTGTATCTTTAAAAGATTGGAAAAAAGCTGGTTCCTGCTATCGTTGATGGGACGATGTTCAAACTTTGGAGGGAATTCCAGTATTTGTGTAGTGTCAATTAATTATTAACTCAAAAAAGGTCTCTATGGAAAAAATTTACCGCGACCATTTAGTATTGAATTTATTGATGGAATAAATACCCCAACACATATTTATTTTTTCTGAAATTGAGAGGGATGGATATCTCAGGTACACAGATTTCCTAACTCATAATGTTATTGAATGCAGTCGGTATTGGAATAAAATTCCCAAAGCATTAGTAATACAAATTCTAAGGAATTGTAGTGTATCAAAACTTCTTTAAGTTGAAGTTAGCGACCCTGGAAGGGATGGATTGAAATAGTGACATAGGAATCAAACCGTGTATAAATGTCTTTGCCCTTCTACAAACAACATGATTCCACTGATTGTGGTCCAGCCTGCCTGAGAATGGTAGCCCGTTACTATGGTAGGAGGTACACCTTGAATTACCTCAGGGAAAAATGTTTTATAGGGAAGGAAGGGGTGAGTCTGCGGGGTATTCAGGAAGCCGCTGAAACCTGTGGGTTCAGATCGGTTCCGGTCAAAATACCATTTCGGGCTAAGAATGGCCATGCTTCGCTTACCAATGCCCCATTGCCAGCCATACTACATTGGAATGACAATCATTTTATCGTAGTTTATCGTATTTCAAGAAATCATATTCATATAGCGGATCCTGCCCATGGAAAACAACGTCTGAAGGCAGATCAGTTTAAAAAGCACTGGATTCGGGATGATGGAAAAGGAATTGCTTTACTTTTGGAACCTACCGTACAATTGGAGGATTCTGAATTGCAGGAGGGCGGCGGCATAAACAGATTCAAATTTTTAAAGTCCTATTTAATTCCACATAAAAGACTCTTCGGGCAGCTTCTTCTGAGTCTGATCATCGCCACCGTTTTCCAATTGTCTTTCCCTTTTTTGACCCAAAGTTTAGTGGATGTAGGGATTGAAACCAAAAATCTCAATTTCATATATTACATCCTGGCCGGTCAATTGATGATTTTTGCGGGTCAGACCGTTGTCCGGTTTATCCAGAGTTGGATCGTTTTACACGCCAGTGTCAGGATCAACGTCAGCCTCATAGCGGATTATCTCCACAAACTGATGAGAATGCCGCTGGGGTTTTTCGATTCCAAAAACATTGGAGATATACTACAACGCATAGATGACCACCGGAGGATTGAGGCGTTTTTGACTCAATCGACTCTGTCTTTGATATTGTCTATCTTCAATTTATTCGTATTTGGCATCGTCCTGCTGATTTATTCCATTCCCATTTTTCTGATTTACCTGGTGTCAGGAATCCTTTATATCGGATGGATTATAGTTTTTTTAAAAAAGCGAAAAGATATAGATTACAAAGCTTTTTTGGAAAGATCCGACAATCAGGATTCATTAATCGAAATCATCCAGGGCTTACCAGAAATTAAATTACAGGGGAGCGAATATAAAAGAAGAAATTTGTGGACACAGATCCAGGCCCGATTGTTTCAATCCCAAATGAGTGCCTTGTCCATAAGTCAATACCAGGATGCGGGAGCTCTTTCTATCAATCAGGTCAAGGACATCATTATTACATTTATAGCTGCTAAAAGCGTGATAGAAGGGCATATGACCCTGGGGATGATGCTGGCAATCCAATACATCATCGGACAACTCAACGCCCCTTTGCAACAATTGGTGGGATTTATCAGATCAGCACAGGATGCCAAAATCAGTCTCGAGCGGCTTTCAGAAGTCCACCTGAGCAAAGAAGAGGAAGACCAGGATTCATTCAAATTAAGTCATATACCTGCCGGAGATATTGTTATTGACCATCTGAGTTTCAAATATTCACCCATTGCTGAGGAAGTTCTTAGCAATATCAATATCACCATCCCCCGTAACAAAATGACCGCCATTGTAGGCACCAGTGGTAGCGGAAAAACCACTTTGATCAAATTATTGCTCAGATTCTATGAGCCCGGAGAGGGACAGATTCTCATAGGAGGCCAACCGATCAATACCATTTACATGAAATTCTGGCGGGCTCATTGTGGTGTGGTGATGCAGGACGGATTTATTTTTTCAGATACTATCGCCAATAACATTTCCGAAAGTTCTGAAGAAATTGATTTTCGAAAAGTCATACAGTCATCCGATATCGCCAATATTTCAGAATTTATCCATGGATTACCCAACAGATACCACACAATGATAGGGCCAAAAGGAAACGGTATAAGCGCCGGACAAAGGCAGCGATTTCTGCTTGCCAGGGCTGCGTACAAAGATCCCGAATTTGTTTTTTTAGATGAAGCTACCAATGCTTTAGATGCCAAAAATGAAAAAATTATTATGGAAAACCTGAAAGATTTTCTCAATGGGAAGACGGTGGTGGTCGTAGCACACAGATTGAGTACAGTACGACACGCCGATCAGATCATCGTCATGGAAAAAGGAGAGGTCGTGGAGCATGGGACACACGAAGAGTTGATCCTTGCCGGTAAAAATTATTTTAACCTGATAAAAGACCAGTTGGCTCTGGGAAATTGATTCCAGAGCCATCAAATATGGAGTATTGCCGAACAAATGAAACATAATTTACGAACTATGGAGAATCAGGATCCTGTACCAACATTGAATCCCATGGATTTTTCTTCCAATGGTGAATCCCATTTTACGGTGGATTCAATCATAGGGAAATCTCCGGGGTGGATCCTCCGCAGTGGGATGACCGTTCTTTTTATAGTAGTCATGATTGGTATCGCTCTGACTTTTATCATTCGGTATCCGGATAAGATTTCATCCTCCGGGGTAATCACCACCACTGACCCATTTAAACCGATTTCGTCGCGAATAGCAGGTCTGGTAGATACGGTGTTTGTAGTGAATAATGAAAAGGTTAAGAAAAACAGTCCAGTTGTTTATATACAGAATTCCGCAAGTCGTGAAGACGTGGAAAAAATTTCAATAGCTATTGATAGCCTGGAAAAGGATATAAACGGATCTGGATTTGCTTTTAAGTTTAGTACAGAGGACCTGTCGCTGGGCCCTATGCAAAGTACATTTGCTTCTCTGAATCAACAGTTGAAAGAATACGTGCATTATTTGAAAAGGACCGATTTTATTTCCAAACTACAAGCCATCGATCGTGAGATAGAGGCCATTGTTTATCTCAATAAAATTCTGGAACAGGAAGCCCATTTAACCGAGCAGGAAGTCAACCTATCTGAAAAGGATCTGGATCGTAATCAGACTTTGTATGACAACGGAATTATAAGTGAAAGAGAGATTGAAAAGAGCCAGTTGGGGCACCTGGAAATCCGTAAAAGTTTTTTGGTTAAAGGAATTTCGATGACTCAGAACAAGATCCGGATCGCCAGTCTGGAACAACAGAAAATGGACATTCATGCCGCGCGAACAGAGCAGATCCTTCTGTATCAGTCACGGATATCAGAAGCCATTCTCAATTTCCGAAACCTGTACATAAACTGGTACCAGCAATATTTTGTGACAGCACCGTCGGAGGGTATGATACAATTATCCTCTCACATCGTGGCGGGTCAGTCTGTTTCCCAGGGAGAATCGATTGGCTTTGTGATACCAGCGGGACCCCCTTCGAATAAACCATTCAAAGGTTCCAATGACAAATATGCACAGATTTGGGTAACGTCGGCAGGTGTTGGAAAAATTGATCAGGGCAACCGTGCGCTTATTCATGTCGAGGCTTACCCATATAAAGAGTTCGGAACCATTGAATCCAGGGTGGAATATATTTACCCCATATCGGTATTGCGTCAGGGACAACGATTTTATGAAATACATCTACCATTGGATACCATTTTGATGACCGATTACGGAAAATTCCTGAAATACAGCCCCGAGATGCCTATCCAGGCTTCAATTATAACCAAAGAAAGAAGTTTGTTCAACCGAATATTCGACCAATTTATCAACCTCTTAAACCAACACGTATGAATTTGATCGACCAGATTTTCAGGTTAAAGCGAATCCACCATTTCATCACCACAAAAAGCACCGGGCCGCCTTGTGCATTCAGCAGGAAACTCGGAATATCCAACAGGCAATTGTTCCGGTTACTGGATGAATTAAAAACGTATGGCCTGCCAATTGAGTATTGCCGGCATAGGCAGAGCTACTTTTATGCCCGTGAAGTGAAAGTTGATATTTCATTTGAGATCAAAGAAAATGGAAGATCCAGGGTTTTTGGCGGAAAAAGCGCGTATGTGGATAATTCCGAAAATCAATGGGAAACTGATTATTGGTGGCATTAGGTCGAGTGTTTATAGAAAAGGATCGGGGGAATAAGTAGTGGAGGGATCCATATAGGAAGTGAAATTCAGAGATCTGCAAGCACGTCAGTTTGTTACTTCTTGTAAACCAATGGCATTTTGGTTCCCAAATCTGATATTAGCCATAAGTCTATCATGAGAGGACATATTTCTCTTAACTTCACAGCTATAGGAAAATGAGACCGAAAATCAGCTGGCAAAACCAGATGGCTGAGTAGTACCTATTTCTCCATCATATTCTGCAACTCCTTCAATTTCAGCAAGCTTTCGATAGGGGAGAGTCGATTGATGTCCAACTGGGACAATTGTTCTTTGATCTTGAGCGTGTTTTCATCTTTGACGTCGAAGATCTGCAATTGCAGGGCGTTCCCATTGCTGGCGGATTTGCGGATGCGGCTGGTTTTCCTGGAGCGGGGTCCGGATGCGCCCTGACCGTCTTCTGGCGAGAGGTGGTGGCCTTCCATTTTTTCCAGGATCTCCCCGGCCCGGTCGATGATTTGCTGAGGCAATCCCGCCATCTGCGCTACGTGGATCCCAAAACTATGTTCGCTGCCTCCCGGCACCAGCTTGCGCAGAAAAATGATCCGGTTGTCCACTTCCTTGGTGGAGACGTGGAAATTGCGGATCCGGTCGTACGCTTCCTCCAATTGATTGAGCTCGTGGTAATGCGTGGCGAAGAGCGTTTTGGGATGCGCGGTGGGGTGTTCGTGGAGGTATTCGGTCATGGACCAGGCGATCGAAATGCCATCATAGGTGCTGGTACCCCGGCCGATCTCATCGAGCAGAATCAGGCTCCGGGACGAAAAATTGTTGATAATATTCGCCGCCTCGATCATCTCGACCATAAAGGTGGATTCCCCCTTGGACAGGTTGTCCGACGCGCCCACCCTGGTAAACACCTTGTCGAGAAGTCCGATCTCAGCGCTTTCGGCCGGGACGTAACTGCCCATCTGCGCCATCAGACAAATCAGGGCGGTCTGTCTCAAGATCGCAGATTTTCCCGACATGTTGGGGCCGGTGATCATCAGGATCTGCTGATCGTCGTTGTGCAGATAAATATCGTTGGCGATGTAGGCTTCCCCCGGTGGCAATTGATGCTCGATCACGGGATGGCGGCCGTTTTTGATTTTGATACCGAGCCCGTCTGTTATGGTAGGTCGACCGTATTCGTTCCGGAGGCTGACCACCGCGAAGGCGATCAGGCAATCGAGCTGGGCGAGCATATGCGCGTTGGTCAGGATGGTCTTTAGGTATTTTTGGAGGTGCTCGACCAATTCGTGGTAGAGTTTTTCCTCCAGGTCCTGGATTTTATCTTCGGCTCCCAGTATTTTATCCTCGATCTCTTTGAGTTCGGGTGTGATATACCGCTCAGAATTGGTCAGGGTTTGCTTGCGGATCCAGTTGTCCGGAACCAGGCCTTTGTCTTTGTATTTATTCGTGACTTCGAGGTAATACCCGAAGACGTTGTTGAATCCGATCTTGAGGCTCGCAATCCCCGTATTGGATATTTCCTGTTCCTGGATGCTGAGCAGCCGATCCTGGTTGTTACCGATCAAATCCCTCAGTTCGTCGAGTTCCGGATCAAATCCGCTGGCTATCACCCCTCCCTTGGACACCAGCGCGGGTGCGTCGGGGCTGAGTTGTTTTTCGATCCGGGCGATCAGATCTTCGCAGGGATTGATCTGGTCCCGGATCACGTTGATCAGGACGGTATCGAGTTTCTCCAGCTCCGACTTTAAACCAGGCAACCCGGCCAGGGCCAACCGAAGTTGATTGATTTCCCGGGGCGATATTTTAAAGGCAGCTATCCGGGATGCTATCCGTTCCAGATCGCCGACCCCTTTGAGAAATTCTCTCGTGGTCTCCCGTACATCGGTCCGGTCGCGGAGGATGCCTACGGAATCCAGCCTCTTGTCGATCTCCGAAATGTCGGTCAGAGGCAGCGCAATCCATCGTTTTATCAGACGGGACCCCATGGGAGACCGACAGGTGTCGAGCACATCGAGGAGCGAAATCCCCGTGGGATGGTTGCTTTGTAACAGCTCAAGATTGCGCATGGTAAACCGGTCGAGCCAGACGGCCTGTTCTTCCCGGATACGCTGGAGCTTGAGAATGTGACTCACGTCGTGTTGCTGGGCGCTGTCGAGGTAATGCATCGCGGCACCAGCGGCTATCTGCCCCAGTTCCAGATCTTCCACCCCAAAACCCTTTAGGTTGAGGGTTTTGAAATGTTCTAAAAGCTTTTTCCGCCCGTATTCCAGGGTAAATACCCATTCGTCGACGGCGTATGTATAATATTCTTCTCCGATCCAGTCGCGGATTTCTTTTTTGATCTCTTTGGAGTGGATAATTTCCGAGGGATGAAAGGAATCGAGGAGTTTTTCGATCGCCATTTTTTTTCCTTCCGACAGATAAAATTCACCGGTGGATATATCGAGGAAAGCCACTCCGTAGTCATCGGCAGACCGGTACAGGGAGGCCAGGAAATTGTTTCTTTTGTGCTCGAGCAGGTTCGCATCCACCGTGATTCCAGGGGTGATCAATTCGGTCACGCCCCGTTTGACAATTTTTTTCTCCTTGGAAGGCTTTTCGAGTTGTTCACAAATAGCCACCCGGAATCCGGCCCGGATCAACTTGGGCAGATACACATCAAGAGAATGATGGGGGAATCCGGCCAGTTCGACATCCGACCCTCCGTTATTTCTTTTGGTGAGAACGATCCCCAGGATATTGGCCACCTGAACGGCATCCTCCCCGAAGGTCTCGTAAAAATCACCCACCCGGAACAGCAAAATCGCATCCGGGTATTTGGATTTGATCTGACTGTATTGGGTCATCAAAGGCGTTTTCTTACTGCTGGCCACGAGGATTTTATTTTTGAAGTATTAAAAGCAAACCATTGTACCGGTTCCGGGCCGTGGGGCGGATCCAGGTCTCAAAGATCTGTAAAGGTACGAATATTGGCATCAATATGATAAAAAACAGGACGGGTATCACTTTTAGAATTCCCTTCCAGGCAGTGATCAGCATCATCAGGGATTGCATCATCTGATGCCCCAGGGAAGCCAGATAGCCATAGTGAGGTCGTTCCGTGACGATGCGGTAACCGGCCTGGTGGATCCAGTCATCTAAATCTGACCGGTGGATGGCCTTGTATCGACTTCTGGCGTCGTCGTAGTGGCCGTATTTATTTCGGATATATCGATAAAATCCAAACTCTATCCCGGCGTCGAGTGGTGTATATACCATCAGTTGTCCACCGTCAGTTTGAGAACGATGCGCCAGCTCAATTACGCCGGCCGGGTCGGAAACGTACTGTAATACGCCAATGATATAAATGAGGGAATACGGTCTTGAATCGGGCAAATGTGATTCCAGATCTTCCACGGAAAAAGTGCAATTTTGGAGACCTTCTTTCGCTGCCAGATTGTTCAAAAAATCGATATGGTCGGGCAAGATATCTATCCCGGTAAAATGTAACCCGGGGAATCGGGTGGCAAAAGGAATCAGATATTGTACCTGTCCTTAACCAGCGTCCAGGATAAAGTTATTCCGGTCTTCCAGGTTTTTCAAAAGTCCTTTGATAGCTCTTCGACAAATTCTGGAACGAAGGAAAAAAAACCAAAGAAAAAAATAATGGAGGTAAATCCACCGGGGACGTTGCATCAGCCATCCGGGGTATTGATGATGGTCTGTGATGTCCCGTATGTTCATTATTTTATGCATTTTTTTCTCATATCTACAAATATTATCCGGATAAAGCCAGGGAACAAAAATCGGAATACCTAAATAGGCCGATCCTATGGATCTTAATTATTTACTTTGCGATTAACCCCCGGGTTAAAACCCGGCGCTACAATATAAACCGAGCCTACGGCTCTTACATTTAAATTTTATCATCCCGTAATTCTTTCTAATTGGGGTTGCTATTTGTTTTTTGCCCGGTATTCGTTTTCCTATTCATATCCGAGAACCTTGGGTTCGACCTCATTTTATAGCCCTGGGTTTAAACCCAGGGAATGGGTTTATCCCAAAAGATTGAGAGCCGTAGGTTCGACCGATCTAGATAACATATTCTCTAAATATCAATAAAATATTATCCTGAACATTTCAATAGCCAGTATAATTAAACGGCGAGATGGCCTTCATTTCATTTTTTATGCCATCCGGTACATCCAGGTCATTGATAAATCGGGTCAAAGTCTCTTCGGTAATTTTCCCGCCCGTCCGGGTGAGTGATTTCAAGGCCTCATAGGGATTGGGATACCGCTCCCTTCTGAGGATGTTTTGGAGGGCTTCCGCCACGACCGCCCAATTGGCGGACAGATCCCGGTCCAGTGCTTCCTGGTGGAGAATGATTTTTCCCAGACCTTTTTCCAGAGAGGACAGCGCGATCAACGTGTGCCCCACTGGCAATCCGATGTTCCGGGTCACCGTACTATCTGTGAGATCCCGCTGAAGACGCGAGACGGGGAGTTTTTCTGCGAGAAAATGAAACATCGCATTGGCCAACCCGAGATTGCCTTCAGCATTCTCAAAATCGATCGGGTTGACTTTATGGGGCATAGCCGACGAACCTACCTCACCGGCTAGTATTTTTTGTTTGAAATAATCCTGTGATATGTA
>CALEIL010000572.1 GCA_937876435.1 uncultured Bacteroidota bacterium | reverse complement strand
GGAGGTTTAGAAGGTTTAGAGGGGGAAGTTTAAAAAGACGATAAACTTGAACGAAGTCGATTTCTCTCAGTTTTCGAATCTGTGTTTTTGTATGCTTAATATATCCAAAGTCTCAACTTTCTCAAAAAACGGTTTTGAAGGTTGAGGGGTTTAGTGGTATTAATTTAAAAAAATACCCGGGATTTTGTCTTATAATTTTCCGCCATAATGTTTCTGATACAGTTCGATGGCATCCAGTACTATCTGCAGGGCTATATCTTTACTTTGGATGTCTTCGACCACGACGGTTTTATTCTCCAGTTTTTTATAATCTTCAAAAAAACTCTGGATTTCGAGTGAAAAATGGTCGGGAAGTTCGGAAATATCGTTGTAGTGACTGACGCTTTTGTCATTGGCAGCCACGGCGATGATCTTGTCATCCTTTTCGTTGCCATCCATCATCTGCATCACGCCGATAACCTTGGCTGTAACGATGCACATGGGAACAATGTCCATTTGGGAGAGAATCAAGATGTCCAGTGGATCCCGGTCCTCGCAGTAGGTCTGAGGGATGAATCCATAGTTGGCAGGATAATTCACTGAGGAATACAGAACCCGGTCCAGCCGGAGGAGGCCGCTGGCTTTGTCCAGTTCATATTTGGCGCGGCTGTTTCGCGGAATTTCGATGATGCCATTGACAAAATGGGGGACGTGGTCTCCAATATGAACCTGGTGCCAGGGATTGAACATATTTTGATCTTTAGATGAAGTAATCCACAAATATCCTGAAATTCTGTCATTATCGGGCCTAAAGTAGTTTCGATTTATGATGTGTGTCCGAAGCACGAAGTCATAGACAAATATGAAATGGACGATGGATCTCATTCATCGATGTAATACTTCCCCATATCTCTGATTGCCCTTTCGAGCCGGTAAATGTACCAGTACCGCACGGTAGCGCCAGACCGTAGGAGAGGGATCCGGTCAATGTATACTATCCTTTCAAAGTCTTCATCAAACAGTTCGTAGGGATCCTCAAAGTAATTGGACGTGGAGATAAAATATCCATTGTCGCCCCGTGAGATATATCCTTGCATATTGTTGAGCCATGCATACTTATGTATCTGATCGACCGGCCCCAGCCCTATAACCGGTATACCCATAGGCCTGCCAATATAATAGAGATAGTGACAGCCGGGATACCACCGGGCAAGAATTATCGGGGAGTTTATATTCATCCTGCCTTCCCGGATTTCAGTTTGCCTGATCTGATCAAACTGGTTCCGCAGGTAATTCCATCCGTATCTCTCCAGGGTGATATCGTTTTTCCCCAGTTCGGGGAGCTTGCTATCCCTGGTGGTTCCTGGAATAAAATTGGTTCCGGTCACTCCAAGTAGGACGAAAATCCCCATACTTGCGATGGTCAAATTCAAAAAGGGTTTATATATATTTTTGGGCAAATCGATGCTATCATCCATCACATACGCGGCTATGATCATTAAGCCCACGTGACCGGGACCACTCCAATGGACCAGGGTCGTTCTGAATAATGAGACGATCAGAGTAGCGATTATAATGGGAAACGCCAGCCAACATAATAATTTCAAAGACTGACCGGGAAATGATGTTTTTCTCAAATGAAAAAGACTCAGGATGTAGATGATCACATTGAAAGGGGAAAAATAAATAAACATGTCGATAAGGGTCTGTAGAAAGCCTCCCGGATCAACTCCAGACTGTTGGACGACGACCCTCTCGCTGTGAAACCGCCAGGTGACAAAATCGTAATGGAGATTCCAAAAATATATAGGTGAAATGATCAGCAACGTCAATAAAACGGAAAGGTACAAAACCGGATTTCTCAGGAGTTTTCGGTCGTGTAGAACTATAAAGGCTCCGAGACCCACCCAGAGGAAAACGCCGTGTACTTTACACATGGTCGCTAATCCAATGACCACGCCCAACAAAAGAATGCGATAATTTTCAGATTTTTCATTAGTCGGAATAAGGATCAATTGAAGAGAGAGGTACACCCCCCACAGCCAAAAGACCAATTGGACCGAGTCAGGTAAAATGAGCAACCCGGAGGCAAAACTCGTAAAAATCGAAGTATTGTACAATATGGCGGCGAGCCATCCGGTTCGCTGGTTCTTGAGCAATGATCCACACCTGAATATCAGCCAGGTACAAATGGCAGCCCCTACTATCGATGGCAGACGCATGGAAAAATCATTGACCCACTGGAGGTTCAACGTGAAAATCCTGATGAAAATACCGATGAGCGGAGGATGATCGAAGTGGTTCCAATCTGGTTGAAGCGCGTAAGTATAGTAATACGATTCATCGTTTCCAAGCTCCAGAAATGTAGTCAAAAATCCTCTTATCAGCGTCGTAATAAGAATCAGAATCGCGGTTTTGTGGGCGTAGGACCTGAGGGGCATTATTTGGAGTTTTTGGATCCGGGGATCAAATCACCGGATAACTTCAGGGTATAATAACCATCGAAAATTAATACTAAATTATTTCAAATTCTAGCGCACTAAAATTTTATCTGGCGAATTCCTCTCCGATAAGGCGATCTGAAATCACCATTTTCAAAAAATCACAAACATAATATTTATTTGGATTTTCGTGAATAGGAATACTGAAAACCGGTAGATCGGGCTAACATACAAATAAAAGTTCCTGGGTCTGGGCGATATGTCGGTCAGAATGGAAACATATGAGAAACAACCAATCCCTCCGGGTGAGAAGACCGATCGATTGGTGCGGAAAAGCATCTTCTGATTGCAGATCTATCGCATCATTTTGGACCAGATCGATAAGCTCCTGTCGTTGTCGGGTAAAAACATCCAGCAATTCCGGAATGGATTTTTCGGGTTCATCGTGCGGGGTCAGATTTTCCCTGTTTTTGATTTTATCGTGCCGGTTGAGCAGCAGATCCCTTACCCGGTACTTGGTATAGTGGCCATTTTTCGATTTGAGAAATGGCTTTTGAAGTAAATTAGTGATGGAATGATCAGAAAGTATAACGTGTTCCACTACCTGAGGCACGTTCCATTGATCAGACGCGATCGGTGTATGACACGGACGACTCGCGTATTCCTTCATATATTCTACAAACTGGCGCGTGGAGCGTTCCAGTTCTTTCACCACCGTTTCTTTCGTATCCATGACTAAAACCATTTTCGTTTTTTGAAATATATGATGAGGCTTCCCGTGATCAATATCATGATTCCCCAAAGGTAAAAATAGCCATTCGTCCAGTAAAGTTCGGGAATGTTAATAAAATTCATACCGTAGACCCCCACCAGGAAGGTTAAAGGTATAAAAAGTGTACTGATAATTGTCAGCAATTTCATCACCTCGTTGGTCTTGAGTCCGATGCTGAATGAATAGGATTCTCTCATACTGCTGTTGAGTTCAATAAACAGGTCGAGCGATTCCTTGACGCTGGAGAGATGATCGTAGACATCCTCGATATAGATTTTATTTTTCGGGTCGATCAGAGTAGTGTGCATGCCTCTGATAGTATACAGAGATTCCTGCGCAGGTTGGATGATTCGCCACAGATACAACAGGTTTTTCTTATTGGCCATGACCATGCTCAGATGTTTTTTTTCTGGTTTGTCAAAAATAAGATCCTCCAGGTTTTGAATTTCATCCCCTATATGTTCTACCAGGGACAAATAATGGTCGACCACGAAATCGATCAGGGAGATCATCAGATAATCGGTTTTGAGACTGCGGAGCCGGGATCCCTCCCGGTCAATTCGCTGGCGAATGGTCTGGAAATAATCCGAATCAGTTTCCTGGAAAGATAGTAAATAGTTTTCCCCCAGGACAAAGCTGATTTGCTGAATATGAGGTGAGCTTAGATTTTCTTCGGCGGGATAGACGGCTTTGAGACTGACAAAAAGGAAATCCTCGTAAATCTCCAGATTGGGGCGATGTTCCGTATTTAAAATATCTTCGATAATCAGCGGGTGGATGGCGAATAAATGACCGACCTGTTCCATCACATCGATGTTGTGTATCCCGGTGATATTGATCCAGTTGACCATGCCCGGTTTGACGTGGTTTTTGAGATGTTTAACGTTATCAATTTTAAACGTTTCGACTTTTGATTCGTTATATCTAGTACAGTGTATGGCGGTTTTTTCCTCACGGGCAGATCCCACGTACACCAGACTGCCGGGAGAAAGACCAATTTTGGTTTCTTTTTTCTGACGAATGAGGGGTTTTCGCTTTGGATTCAGAGGTTTCATTTTTTTGATTTCCACGGAAAATTGATTTTAATACCTTTGATCGTCAATAATTTAAGAAAGTTTTAAAGCAAATGGAACAACTTCTTTTCTCTCAGCTATGTTATAAAAATGAATTTACGATTCAACTGCCAGAGGAGTGCAGTTAAACGCAAAAAAATATTCAGATAAACATTTTTCGGCGATTTGTTTGAAGTAGGGAAGCGGGATCTAAGGAAGACTTAGTATCCCGCTTTTTTCATTGGATATGTCTGATCGTCTCCATTGGCATCTCCGGACTCCTTTCGACATCCAGCATCGCATTGATATATTTGATCCCTTCAAAGTGTACAAGGTCCCGCACCCGGATGGGTTCCGCCTGGATGGCCCTGGATTCCAGCAACCGTTTTCTCTGGGTACCTGGCAATAGGGGAGTAGACGGAGTAATCCAATCCGAACCCGATTTCAGGATTATATTGGCGTAACTGGCGTCGGTCAGGTATCCATCCCGGATCATGATGACATCATCCGTCCGGGCTGCCCGGATGGCCTGATCAAAGACCGATCGATCCTCGAATTTCCAGGAGTAATCCACGCGATCATCGTACACCAGGCCGATGGATGATATCGACCGAATCTGGTAAACGTTCCAGGTAATATCCCGGATGGTCTGATCATACAGGACCCTGCATTTGACCCAGCCCGTATTGAATTCCAGCGGCACTTCGAGATACTCTTCCAGCAGGGGAGGGGAATGTGAACCAAATAGGTGAAAAATGGATCGTTCCATTCTGTCCTGATGATCGGACAGATGGAGGATTTGACCATCGCGTACGCAAATCGTTTCAATCAACCGGCACATAAATCTTTTGGATTAATTCATCAAATTCGGAATCCATATCGCTCATCTGATGAATCCCGCCACCGCTTTTGTAGACCAATCCATGAAGCGTCTGTTCGATAAAGCGGATCATCACACTGCTGTCGAGATTCTGTCCGTCAAAATAGCCGCATATTCCGGTGTAAAATCCCCGATCGTAGTTTTCTACCCGCCGGATAATATCCACAGCGTTTTTCTTGGGCACCCCGGTGATGGACCCGGCTGGTAATAACCGGAAGACCAGATCTCCCAGCGAAGTGTGAAAATTGCCAGGAAGTATCCCCTCAATTTCAGAACTCACCTGCCATAAATCATGCGTTCCGGCCCGAACCTTTTCAAAATACCGGTACCTGTTGACGCGTACGGATTGGGCTATCTGCCCCAGGTCATTCCGAAGCAGATCGACCACGGAAGCGTGTTCGGCCTGTTCCTTGGGGCTGTGATCCAGTATTTCCCGGGCATGGGGAATGTCGGCCCGGATCGTGCCCTTCATGGGGTAGGTAAAAATTTTATCTCCCTGGATCCGGACGAAGGTTTCTGGTGAAAAAACCACGAAATGATCGGGGAAATATACCTTGTATTTGGCTCTGGCCTGGATGTAGATGTCCAATAATCCTGCCTGGGTTTTGATATGGGTAGGTTGGGTCAGATTGAGCAGGTAGATATTGCCATTTTGAAGTTCCTGCCGGACCTGGTTAAACTGGTATTCATAGATTTTCACGGACGGCGGATTAATCGTCAAGGCAGTGGAAGCATGGGAGGGCAGGAAATGCGGTTCAGTCCGGGTATTGGGAAATGTAAATTCGATGCCCATATCGTCCGGGGTATCCCCCGGAACCAATACCGATTTTGTGGTGTCGTAAGAAATCATAAAAAAAAATGGCACACGATTTCTGCCATAATGATTCATACGAGAAATGGTCAGGTCTCGGTCTAGAGTATGAAAATCTAAATCTAAATTCATATCATGTTTTTCTTCATCTTTTTTGACATCTCATCGCTGTTCCTCCCTCCTATAACTTAGACTATACCTGCATACCGGGCGTTACCTGCCTGCCATCCTGCCCCGCTGTGTCAAAAAATATATTGAAAAACATTGA
>CALEIL010000571.1 GCA_937876435.1 uncultured Bacteroidota bacterium | reverse complement strand
GAGTGTGTAATTGATTATGGGATTTTTCACGATCATGGAATTGGGAATAAACACGTCTTTTCCATCATAGGTATTGACGTGGGTTTCCCGGAGGCTCAACCCTGAGATCCTTCCCTGGATATCTTCTATTTCGACCAAATCTCCGATCCTGAATGGCCTTTTAAAGGCCAAAAGAAAACCGGCCAAAAAATTTTCCCCGATATCCTTGAAGGCAAATCCCAGAATGATGGCGGACACCCCGGCTCCTGCGAGTACGCTGGACGCCGAGCCATTGAGTCCACCCGCATCCAGAGCGATCACTATACCGATAATGACCATCACCAGATAGACCATCCGGACGAGAAATTGGGCGATCAAAATCTCTTCGGTTCTTTTTTTCATATATCTATTGAGCACATTCCTGAGAAGCCGGGCGAACAGGTAAGCGATGACAAATACCACGAGCGCGATCAGCAGCCGCGGCATCAACTGTACCAGCTTGTCGTAGTATTTTCCGAATTCTTCGATGACGTCGTTTATAAAATTTCCCATGACAAGTATTTTCAAGGAAAGATATGAAATTTTGTCCATTATTGAAAAACAGTCCAATAGAGACATGGGACCTGGGGTGGTAACCCGCCAAACATCTCTTCAAAGTTTTATATCTTTATACGTGAAATTACATTTATGGAACGACCGCATATTCTGATCATTCCTCCCTGGTTTGATATTGATTTTCAGCACCATTTTTCCAAAAGTTACCACAGGTGGGCCCGGGACCTGGCGGAAAAAAATAACGCTGAAGTAGGATTGCTGTACGGTGAATTTAATACCGGATGGCGGCACCGCGAATGGTTTCAAAAGGAGGATGCTGGTTACAATTACCTGGGGATAAAAAGCTGGGGATTGCCCAAGGCGGGACCAGGCTGGTGGAGGTGGCTTCATCAGTACAGGTCGGCATATCTGGAATATGAGAGAAAATACGGCCGACCGACCGTTCTTCATGGATTTTCGCTCCTCGGACTGATTGCTGCGTGGAGTATACACCGGTATCACCACATCCCATACGTCTATACCGAGGTCCTGGGGTCCTTTATCTCGGAGGGTGTGGCCCGCCGGTTGGTTCGGAAAGCCCATACACCAGCGAGTCTGGCTTCTCTGATATGTGGAATCAGTCCTGAAATGGTCGTTGCCCTCCATCGGAATTTTGGAGTAGATGCCACGTTGATCCCCCTCTATATCGATGTTGATCAATTTGATCCTGCCCCTCTACCCGTTTGGCCTCCGAAAATCCTTTCGATCGGATCGCCTGCTTTGACGAAGGGCATGGATATCCTGGTCGAAGCTATGGAGATCGTGATAAAATCCTGGACCGATGCTCATTTGACGATAGTTTGTGAACCCAGGGACGTGAAATTTTTGGAAGGTTTGATCCGCAAGTACCAGTTGGACACAAACGTTTCGCTTGCGGGTCCGGTACCTCATGAGGAGATCCCTGGCCTACTGAAGCAATCGAATCTGCTCGTGTCGGCTTCGAGGGAGGAAAGTTTTGGATATACCATGGTGGAAGCACTGGCCGCAGGCCGGCCTGTGGTGGCATCCTCATCGCCGGGTGCGCGATATATCGTCGACGAGGGTCAGGGGCGCATCGTCGCGTTTTCAGGTGGCTCGGGTGGGGTTGCACCAGTGGAACTTGGCCGGGAAATGGTCAACGTCCTGAATGATATGGAGGATTTTGTGCCCGAAGAATTGCACGAAAATGTACGGGACCGATTCGGAAAAGAGAAAATACTGGATCAATGGATGGATATTTATGATGAAATATCAAACACATCGTCCCCATGAAGATCATTACCAGCCAGGAATTGTATCGGGAATGGATACCCTCAGACGCCAGCCTGTATTTGCAACCGGCCTGGATGGATATTTTCAATAGTACCTGGTCTGCCCGGGTAGCGCTCAACGATAAGGAGGAGGTAATCTGGCTGTGGCCTTATCTGGAAAAAACCAGGTACGGGATGAAAAAATACGGCCGGCTGGCTTTCTGTCCTGATAATGGTCCGTTGTTTTGGAATCAGGATTACCGGAATGATTTCGATCCGCAGATCAACCGGTGGTTTTCGATGGCCGTCATCGATGACCGATCTGGTCGTCTGACTCCCGGGGGAATGGTAAAAAATGGCTGGAATCAGGAAGAACGGTTTTATCAGTACATCGATCTGGAGCACTACCCCAGAGATTTTCAGGCGGTCACCCGATCCAAACGAAAACGGATGAAAAAAAACAGTCACCTGAAATTTTTCCGGTTGGACAATCCCGTCGAAGTGGGAGAATTGTTGCTTTCATTCTTCCATTCCTATGGATTTCCACATTTCAACCACGCCAATTTGAAGCGCAGAAACGAAATCCTGGAGGAGTCCTTTGACAGCCACCTATTTGGTATTAAAAATTGGGAAGGACAGGTTCTGGCTGTGCAATGGCTGATTGGATTTGGAGATACCCTGTATGGCTGGATCGTGGTTCGTCATCCAGATTACCATGAAATAGAGGCGCGAGAATTACTTTTATGGAATATCATTCAATGGGCGCGGGATCATTACAGGACGTATGATCTGGGGGGATCCACCATACCGGGGGTACGAAGGTTTAACCTCGAAATGGGGGCGCAGGAAATAAAGTACCCCAGGTTTCAAAAATATTACCCCTCTGCGATCCGGAGGTGGAGGAGAGGATTGGGCGTATAGTGGGTGAGGGGAGTGGGTGTAGGGACAATGGGCCGTGACCCATTGGACGGGGGTGTGGTCGTGCGAGGTTAAAAATATTCCCAAAAATTCAACATCATGCCGGATAACTAATATCTTGAGGCCTTATTCAATTAAACTGGAACCTACATGCCAAAACTGATCAAAGTCCGACTTTCCATCCTGATGTTCCTGGAATTTTTTGTGTGGGGAGCCTGGTACACTACCATAGCGGTGTATATGTCGCATCACGGTATGGAAAATCTGACGCATTGGCCCTTTACGGGGAATGCGATCGCGGCCATCGTGGCTCCGTTTATTGTGGGGATGGTGGCGGACCGGTACTTCAATTCTGAGCGTATTCTCGGTTTTCTGCATTTACTCGGAGGTGTGATTCTTTTTATTACCCCCTCGCTTTATCAGACCCCCTGGTTGTTTATCGGTGCGCTGATCCTGTATAATATCTGTTATATGCCGACGATGAGTCTGGCCAATTCCCTGAGTTTTCACAACATCAATGATCAGGAAAAAGAATTTCCACTGATCCGGACATTCGGCACCGTGGGTTGGATAGTGGCCGGATTGACCATCAGTTTTGGATTGGGATATTTTATATCCACCGAAGTGGCGCCGGAACAAACCGCAATACCGGTTTATCTGGCTGCGAGTGCCAGCATAATTCTAGGTCTGTACAGTTTGACACTGCCCAAAACGCCGCCGCAGGCGAAGGGTGAAAAGAATACATGGCGGGAGATCGTGGGCGTTGATGCTTTGAAAAAGTTGTGGAGCCCGGCCTTTGGTATTTTCCTGGTGAGTTCTATTCTGATTTCCATTCCCCTGGCAGCGTATTACAATTTTACTCAAGTCTTCCTGGGTAATTCAGGATTTGAGAATATTGCGGCGACGCAGACCATCGGTCAAATGTCCGAGTTTATATTCATGTTGCTCATGCCCTTCTTCTTTGTACGGTTGGGGGTCAAGAAAATGCTGGCTTTTGGTATGCTCGCCTGGGTGATCCGGTATTTGTTATTTTCCTTTGGGGCGGTCGATTCGGTGGCCTGGATGATTTTGTTGGGGATCGGACTACACGGGATTTGTTACGATTTCTTTTTTGTGACCGGGCAGATTTATGTCGATAAAAAAGCTGACAAGAAAATTAAAGGGCAGGCCCAGGGATTGATTGTCCTGGCTACTTATGGGATTGGTATGTTGGTGGGCACCCAGGTCGCTGGTTTAATATTCAATATTTTTCTAGGTGATCAGACCCAATTAACTCTGGAACGTTGGGAAGCGTTTTGGCGGATCCCGGCCTTCTTTGCACTGGCCGTGCTGGTGTTTTTCTTTATTTTTTTCCAGGACAAGAAAGTCGAAAATCAAATCATCAAAAAATAGAACTATGCGAAAAATTGCCATGCTGGGGTCGGGCTTTATCGGCCGGTTTTATGCGGATTCATTGGTTGGATTAAGAAGTAAAGATGAGATCGTGAGCGTTTATTCCCGTACCGAGGACAACGCCCGGAAGTTTGCAGAAGATTATGGCGTACCGCATTATACCGCGGATTTAAAAGAATCTATCAATCACAAGGAGGTGGATACGGTCATCATTTCCCTGCCCAATCACCGGCACGAGGAAGCGGTAATGGCTTGCGTGGAAGCCGGTAAGGCGGTGCTGTGTACCAAGCCCCTGGGGCGTACGGCGGAAGAAGCGCTGCGTATGCTGGAGGCGGTGGAAGAAGCCGGCATTTTCGGTGGTTATTTGGAGGATTTGGTCTATACTCCCAAGTATTTAAAGGCGCTGGAGAGCGTGAAAAAAGGAGCGTTGGGAAATATTCTGTGGACCCGAAGCAGAGAAGCTCACCCGGGACCGCATTCGGAGTGGTTCTGGGACAAAGAGCTCGCTGGTGGGGGGTGTATCCTGGACCTCGGTTGCCATTGCATTGAGATTGGCCGGGGTTATATCGGAAAAGACATCCGGCCGGTAGAAGTCATGTGCTGGGCGGATACCCAGGTCAAACCGATCGATGCGGAGGATCACGCCATCGGACTGGTGCGGTATGAAAATGGAGCCATCGGTCAGTTTGAGGTGAGCTGGACCTTCCGGGGCGGTCTGGATTTGCGGGATGAGGTGATGGGATCGGAAGGCACGATCTGGATCAATAATTTTTTGCGGACGGGCTTTGATATGTTCACCTCGGGTGAAGGCTATGATTACGTGGCCGAGAAAGCAGAGTCCAATAAGGGATGGATATTCCCTGTGGGGGATGAACTCCACGACCTGGGTTACAATTTTATGTTTGCCGATATGTTCAATGCCATAGAGGCCGGAAACGAGCCTGCGGAGACTTTCTACGATGGATACGTGGTCAACGCCGTGATGGATGCAGCCTACCGTTCGGTGGAATCCAAACAGTGGGAACCGGTGGATCTCAAGGTTTGGCGGGGGCGCGAAGGGGTGGAGCAAATTTCTGCCCAGCGGGAGTACGACGAAGCGCATTACCTGGTTAAAGAGGAAACCACCCATTACGGGGCCAAAAAGTACATCATCAAGCACAAGGAGACCGGGAAGATATCGGAGGTTATCGAGGAGTGAGGTAGAGGATGAGGTTAAGAAGCAAACTACAAACTTTAAACGGCAGAAGGTCACAAACGCCCGGAGGGCAAATTAGATTCTCCAGTCAACATGGCAATATCTTTCAAACGAAAGACGGTTCGGTCGTTCTGATATATTGTTAATAAGGTGTCTTTGGTTTGTGAACTGCTCATACTATAAAATCGTATGTTTAGTTCACAAATATTGCATAATTCCCTTTTTTAAACTATACCCGAGCCGTTTTGGACCTGCCTGCGCCGATGCTTCGGCAGGCAGGTTGACCGGTCCATACGGGATGTGGAGTTAAAAATAGTTGTTAGTTCTGAAACCAGGAAGCACCATGATTTACAAATAATAAATTATCAGCATAAATCATGGATAACCTGATCGTGTCATTTGAATAATGATACAACGAATCATGTTTACTAATTACCTTACTATAAGGCTCATATTGTTTTGTAAATTCTTTACTTTCCCAGCTTTCTAATTTTCCATCTATCCACAGTGGTTTTTCTTTAAATGAAAATCCATTCGATCTCAAAAAATGCTCTACAGATTCATTGTTCCCGGCAATCCTAACTACTAGTATAGTGCTTGGGTTAACAAAATCTCCCTCTGAACATTTCAGGATCTCGATCCGGACATCTTCCAGGTGGTCACCGGCCGCGGCGAGACCGGTGGCGCCCTCGCACGCGCGAACGTCGACAAGATCGCATTCACGGGCTCCGCGGCCACCGGGCGCAAGGTCATGATCGCCGCCGCCGAGCGCCTCACCCCGGTGCTCATGGAGCTCGGCGGCAAGGGTGCGGCGATCGTGTTCGACGACGCCGACGTCGACCTCACCGTCGACGCCATCGCCACCGTCTGGACGTTCTACGCCGGGCAGATCTGCAC
>CALEIL010000570.1 GCA_937876435.1 uncultured Bacteroidota bacterium | reverse complement strand
CTTCAACGGGCCTCATTCCCTGTTTGTCGATACCATCCGTACGATCCGTGCCCTGGTGGTCAGTCACGAACTCGGATTTCACCTGATGGGCGAAAATGACCAGAAAACCAACCTGCTCCAACGGGCGATGCAGCACGGCTTGTCCACAGCCCGTTATTCTGTGTATTATGGTGAGGACCGGGACTCTTACGACGTATGGGGCAGGACCGCTCATGAAAGCATTTTCAATACCAACGACGGTCAGTTCCGCTGTCCCAATGCACAGCAGGGCTACAGTGGATTTACCACCTGGACGCGGGGACTGGCGTGGGCTATGGTGGGATTTCCGGAACAACTGGAATACCTCGATACGCTGACCGGAGAAGAAATCGAAGCCCTGGGATTGACCGAAAATATTACAGAGGTATTTATTAAGGCTGCCAAAGCTACCTGTGATTTTTACATAGACAATACCCCGACCGACGGCATTCCATATTGGGACGCGGGGGCGCCTGGTCTGGCCCATATGGGTGATTATTTGCACCGAACCTCCGAACCCTACAACGATCACGAACCCATCGATAGCTCTGCAGCAGCCATAGGCTCTCAGGGATTGTTAAGACTCGGCAGATACCTGAAAGGTAAAAATGACCCGGATGCCAATCGTTACTGGCAGGCCGGACTCACCGTGCTGGATCATTTGTTTGATGAGCCTTACCTCAGCACCGATCCGCATCACCAGGGTCTTATCCTGCATTCCATTTACCACCGACCCAATGGTTGGGACCATATCCCTGCTGATTCCAGGATTCCCAATGGCGAATCGAGCATGTGGGGTGACTACCACGCCCGCGAGGTGGCATTACTAGCCCTCCGGATTATCCGTGATGAGCCCTATTATACATTTTTCAGTTCAGTAAAATAACGGGGTATGCCTTCGAATCTTAACAAACTCTGCATACACACCATCACGACCAGGCCCTGGGAAATCGAACAATCCTCTGAGGCATTTTCGTCTTCGGGCATCGGAGGGATCACGGTTTGGCGTCAGGCACTGGAGGGACGCAATATCGTCAAAACGGGGGATCGGTTGCGAAACGACGGACTGGAGGTCGTATCGCTTTGTCGGGGTGGATTTTTCCCGGCCACATCCGCAAGCCGGAGAAAATTAAATATCGATGACAACCTTCAGGCGCTGGACGAAGCCGCTGCCCTGGGAGCTCCCCTGATCGTGCTGGTCTGTGGGGCAGATCCGGATCAACCCCTGGCGACCTCCAGAGATCAGATCCGAGCCGGTCTGGAAGCCATTATTCCACGTGCAGAAGAACTGAACATAAAGCTGGCCATCGAGCCACTTCATCCAATGTACGCGGCATCGCGGTCCGCGATCAATACGCTCTCACAGGCCAATGATATGGCAGAAGCGATCAATTCACCCCATGTCGGGGTAGCTGTAGATGTGTACCATCTGTGGTGGGATCCCAACCTGGAAAACGAGATCAACCGGTGCGGTGAAAATGCCCACTTGTTTGCCTTTC
The DNA here is from genome assembly GCA_937876435.1 of uncultured Bacteroidota bacterium. Lineage (GTDB taxonomy): Bacteria > Bacteroidota > Bacteroidia > Chitinophagales > Saprospiraceae > Membranihabitans. The sequence continues at coordinate 1,593 of CALEIL010000570.1, read as the reverse complement.
ACATTTGCGACTGGAAATTTCCACTCGTAGATTTTCTCAATGACCGCGGATTGATGGGGGAAGGTTGTATAGATGTGCCGCGGATCCGCAGATGGGTGCAGAAGGCAGGCTTTGACGGGTTCGATGAAGTCGAGATATTCTCGGACCGGTACTGGGCGATGGATCAACACGAATTTTTGGCAAAAATTATCGATGCGTACGAGCATCATTCATAGCATATATTTAATAGCAATTATCAATGAGCGAAAATCAAAAAATACACAAAGTCGGGATTATTATGAACGGCGTAACGGGGCGAATGGGGACCAATCAACACCTGAAACGTTCCATCGTGGCTCTGATCCGGCAGGGAGGACTGCGGATCAGCCCGGATGAAATCATTCTACCCGACCCGGTGCTGGTCGGACGAAATGCAGCCAAACTAAAGGCTTTATGCGACGAATTTGGGCTGGAAAATTACACGACGGATCTGGATTCTGTGCTGGCTGACGACCGGTATTCCATTTATTTTGACTCACAGACCACGGGTCGCCGGGCTGAGGCGGTGAAAAAGGCCGCTGCGGCCGGGAAGCACATTTATTGTGAGAAAACCATGACGCATGGAGTAGAAGAAACCAGAAGGGTGGTGAAAAAGGCGCAACAGGCCAAAACAGTTTTTCAGACGGGTCATCAGTATCATTTTTCGCGCTTGTATACGCACGTTGTCGACATGTTAAAAGAAGGCAAAATAGGCGAAATAGCCGGATTCGAATGCCAGTGGAACCGCAACACGACCTGGCGGCGGCACGTGCCCGACCCGAAATGGGAGCGGTTGATCAACTGGCGCATGTACCGCGAATATTCAGGCGGCCTGACGGCGGAATTAAGTTCCCATCAAATCGATTTTGTCAATTGGGTACTGGAGGCTGAACCAGCGAAAGTGGCGGGATTCGGCGGGATCGATTACTACAAAGACGGGCGGGAAACTTTCGATAATACGCACCTCATCTACGAATACCCGAATGGAGTGACGGCTAAATTTACCTGCCTGACTACAAACAAATATAACAATTACCTGATCAGAATATTAGGCAAGGACGGAACCATAGAACTGCAAATGGACCGCGCTACCTACTATCCGGAAGAACATGTTGTACGGCAGACCGAATCGGTGGATGCGGTTACCCGGGCCACGCGCAGTATCCGGGAGGGGGAGCCAATTGAAGTGGAACACCGCGACCCGACGGAACAGGCGCTGGTCGATTTTCATCAGGATATTGTTTCCGGTAGAAAACCACTGTCAGATGTGGTTACCGGCGCCAACACTTCGTTTTGCGTACAAATGGCGCTGGATTCTTTGCTGAACGAAAAGATTGAATATTGGAAAGACACCTATAACTTATAACGCACAGACTTTTATGAAAAAAATAGCGCTTTTTGGTGAGATCATGCTACGATTGAAAACGCCTGAGTTTTACCGCCTTACTCAGGCCCAGACTTTTGAAGTATCTTTTGGAGGCGGCGAAGCAAATGTGGCCGTATCCCTGGCCAATTACGGGATGAATTCCCAATACATCACCTGCGTGCCCGATAACGACCTGGGAACCGCGGTGG
>CALEIL010000569.1 GCA_937876435.1 uncultured Bacteroidota bacterium | reverse complement strand
GAGAGTGGCCATTTCCCACAACAGATACCGGTCAAATTCAAGCGTTTTGGGTATACCCTTTCACCACATTCAGGAAGTGTGATAGTTCAATATTCGTCCATAATCTATCGCACCTGCACCACTTCCGAATAAATGGCCTGATCAGCGCCGACCGTCCGGACTCCCACCCGGGCAAATAAAGCTTTACTGTTGACCACATTTTCATTGCCAGAAGCGTCGAGGGAGAGCTGAATACTGGAGCCTGCAGCCGGGTCAGAAATGTCTATTCGCTCCAGATTGACCACATCATCTACAAAGGTGGTTTTGGCTATTAACAACATGGCATACTCTACACGGGCATCAGGTGACACCCTGCCTATAGTGAAACTCCCCCGGAGCTTTGCCTCTCCTTCCAAAGTAAGCGATACGTCGGATATAGTGAAATATGGAGTGACTTCCAGAGAAATCTGAGTTTCTCCGTCGAGGGTCACAAGAGTTGTATCCCGGGAATTCACCCAGGGACCATTTTGATCTCTGGTCACCAATTTATAGACGCCATCAAACAATTCTGCTTCAAAGCTGCCATCCTGTTTGACGTAAACCGGGATAGGCGCATCGAGTTCGTATCCATCCTGATACAATTGCAATTGTACAGCTTCGCCGGTTCCTCGAAGTCTGACGGGTTCCCCTTCATATGTAATCTGCCCGGACAACGTAGAAGACGGTTCATCGTAGTTGTCCAGTCCACAACCCGTCAGCCACCAAAAAATTAATACCAAATAGATTATATATTTCATGATCGGTTGTGTATTTAAATTTACTGGAATGGATTACGACCCAGTTTGGGATTGTTGTTGAGCCATCCCTGATCCAAAAAATTATAATAATTTCGTAATTGAAAATGTCTTGGATTGGGAGAATTGCTAAAAGGCTGCTTGTCAAAAACCCATTTCCCATCGTTGGGTGATCCGGGTTCCTTGACCAGGTACGGGAACAATGCAAAATGCTGGGCTGTGGGATCATTTTGAATGCCGTTCCAAACGATATGAGCCAATCTCCATCTTTTTAAATCCCAGTACCTGTGATCTTCAAATGCAAATTCCACCCGGTTCTCCCGGACTATATCATCAAACGTCAAGGTTTCCAATTCCTGGATTCCTGCTCTGGACCGCACCTGATTTATATAAGAAAGCGCAAGCTCCATCTGCCCCAGCTCAAAGGCTGCTTCCGTTGCGATCAATAATGCTTCGGCGAATCGGAATCTGGGCATCCACATTTCACTGTTCCGCCCCCGCGTAGAAGCACCTGGGGTTTCATCCATAAATTTCCTGAAAAAGAAGCCCGATTTATTGATAAATTGCTGATTTCCAGTCACGGGACCATTCTCAGATGTAATAAGCGTTCCGTCGCTATCCCGGTCTCCTGGCTGACCGGTCCGGGACTGCCAGGTACCACCATCCCTATACTTCTGGCCGGCTTGAAGCACGACTGCACTTCCCTTGAACTCTGCTCCTGGATAAATGACCGATCCCCACAAGCGCGCGTCTTTGTGCGCGAAAGCATCTTCGGGATTGTCATAGAATATGTAATTCCCCTGATCATCTCTTACTTTTATTTCCCCACTTCGTGCTTCCTGGTACTCAAAGGCTTCGACGAGATCCAGCACAGGTCCGGCATACGCTCTGTCAATGTCTTCGGCATGTGAGGGTGGAATATTGACCCGGGTAAAACCAACAGTCTGTCCCGGATAAATGTAATCCCTGGCCCATATGACTTCCACATTATTTTCTTTTACGCTCAAGGCTTCGTAAAAATTACGACCCAAATCATCTGGTTCTGACAATTGCAATTGATACTGGCCACTGCCAATGACCTCTTGCGCTGCGTCCAGTGCTGTCTCATAATAACTACTGGCACGATCCGACGAAATTCCTACAGAACCGTCAGATGTGACAATCGGGTTGGGCATTTTATTGTTGTAATTGGCTATGGATCCGGCATACACAGCAGCTCTTGCTTTGAGCATAAGTGCTGACCATTTGGTTGCCCTGGCCGCATTCACGGAGGGATCTTCCGGCAGGAAATCAGCGATAGCATCACATTCTGAAATAATATAATCATATAATTCTGCCTCGGTAGCTCGGGGATATTGCAATGAAGTAATGTCTGTTCCACCGGCATATTCAAAAACTTCGTCCCCCACGATTGGCATTCCACCCAATGTCTTCACTGTGTTAAAATACACCCATGCCCTCAAAAACCGAACTTCCCCCTCGTACCCGTTTTTGGTTTCTTCGTCCAATATATCGGTTGCTCGTAAACCTTCCAGAAACTGGTTGATGTTGCGGATCAGGCCATAATCATACACCCTCCACAAGTCATCGGGAAACGTACTAAACTGGTCCGGTCCTCCATCAGACTTTCCGGCTTCATCCAGCAATGTGTAGGCATAGGAATCATTGATATGCTGTCCGTATGTCACCCGTCCGTAATAATTTGCCAGCACTGACTGGATGACCACCTCGTCTCCGAAAACCTGGTCTCCGGTGAGGATTTGATCGGGTTCCTGTTCCAGGAAATCATTGCAACTGGTAATGGTCAACGTGGCCCACATGAACACCACAATGTATATTGGTAATCTAATTTTCATCTTATCAGAATTTTACATTGAGGCCAAAATTATAAATTGTCATAGTGGGATAACCGAGTCCGTTCCCGTCCTGACTTTCCGGATCAATTCCGATCAGGTTGGTCAGGGTAAACAAATTCTGTCCGGTAAATGACAGCCTCACGGCCCGAATGGGTGTATTGGCCAGTAAATTTTCGGAAAATGTATAACCAAAAGTCAGATTCCTTAATTTCAGAGATCCTGACCTCACGTAGATTTTGATGTCGCGATTTCATAACAAAGCACCAGATCGGTACCTGGATAAATCGTTTTGGAATCGTTGAGCGTTTCCAGGATTTTGTATACTGCATTATTATCTCTTGGTGTAGATAAAGTATACAGGTTCACAAATAGTTTCTTCTTTTCATAGTCTGGTTTCAGATCAATACGTGTATTAATAATCTTCTTGGTAAGTGCCCGCTTTTCATTAATGGACTTCTTGTAATGAGGGGCAAGCAAGTTGGCAAAAGCTGATTCGGCTCGATAGCAGATCATTTTGATGATGTTCTGGAAGTGCTTGCTCTCCCCGTTTAGTTGATTGTATCGGATTTTTTCCGGCATATCCTTTATCTTGATTTTACTGGGGTATTGTGCCCGCTCAGCTAATAATGTTTGCTCTTGTTGCCTTAGTTCTTCTATCTCTTGACGAATCTTAAGTTGCTTGACCTCATTCTTTGGGTTCTCCTCCAATTCTTCTGAGACATTTTTTTCGATCAGGTTGTACAAATTAGCCTCTCGGCGAGATATTTTTTCACGGGTTTTACTTATCCGATTGGTAAGTTTACTGTATCGAGGATGATTCACCTTTATATCTCCATCTAACTGTTCTACAGTGTATTGCAGCATTCTATCAAAGTCGTAATCCTGCCGCATATACCTGAAATAATTTTCCTGTGACCATCGGGCAAACATATATAGGGCGATCAGCATGATTCCTAGTTTTTTATTAGTGGTGATTACACTTGTCTGATGGCCATCTTCGGAGAGTTTCCTCATTTCTCTGATCGGAATATCTTTTATTCTTACCTCCTTTTCAGCTAATTTCATCTCTGTGTCGGTTCCTTCGATATCTATTGTATAATTCTGAAAACAGCTATCTTCCCATTTATCCTTTACATTCTTTCTATATGTAATTACTGCAATACGATGTTCTTCCCATATCTTGTTGAAATAAACCGGACTGTAGGCCTCCCTGTCAAATACAAGGGTAAACCGTGCAAGATCAGGGTCTTCGGCCAACTCTGATTCACTGTACTTTTGAGGCATTTCCTCCAAAATCATTGGAATGATCTTCGTGTCCAGCATCTCCAATAATTTCTCATTTACTTCCCCGCGTATATAGAAATAGGGCAGTCCATCCATGTTGTTTATCCAGAATTCCTGGACACCAGGAAGGCAGAGTTTCTGCCGGGCGATGTACTTTTTACCTAGTTGAGCTTTGTGCCCATGATAAATCTGAATATGTCCATCGATGTAGTAAAACTCGTTGTCTTCGGCTGAAATCCACTTTCTGGCTAATTCGGTATTCCATTCCCCCGATTTTTCCTGATCGCAGATTTGCTTGATCTTCTTTCGCAGGCATTTGGATTCTGGCACCCGGTCAATACCCAGGAGTTTGCCGAATTCTCCGGGATTGATCCGACTGAGTTGCTCCGGATTCTTGATCCGACATAGGTACATGAAGGCAATCAGTAGAATTATAAAGTCAATGTAATAATACCCTTTGTCCAGCTCACAATAGTGCTTTTTATACGATAAAAGCCCACATTCCAGCAGACTGGGTAATAATAAAAGAACCCCTCCGTAATCCAGGGTATCGCAAGACTGAAATCTGATCGGCGTCGCCTCTAGCTTCCCCTGGCTGGCTGCTGCACGTTCTTCAATCCAATTGGCCGCTATGCCAAAATAACTGGCTGCATCTACATATTCACTATCCCGCAGGCCAGGCAACCAGGTAGTCTCATCCGTTATACATTCCTCCTCCTCTTTACTTTTTTTTTAATTTCCCCGTGCGTAAATGATACCGAATGGCCCCTTCTGTAACCTCCAACTCACGGGCAATTTTCGCCACTGGAATGAACTGGTCAAGCAAGTTCTGAGCCTTGTTCATGCCTTGCTCATCAAGCTTATAGCAAGTCCCACGTTTTTCTTCCCGGTGGAAAAACCAATCAGGGCCTTTTTCACGATATGCCTTGGCGTAACGCTGAACCGTACGTATAGGAATACCCAATGCTTTGGATAACTCCCCGCAACTGCACAGGTTCATCTCTACCAGGTTACCCAATATGTACCGGTAATTGTTTAGATCCGCTTCGTCATGACAAAAAATAGGAGAACCATTGTGAAGATAAAACACCATGCTGTCTTCTTTTCGTACAACGCCTAATGTCGAATTAATTAATTTTGTATCTGAAGGAAATAATGGAAGTTGCATTTGCATGTCGATATGATTTTTACGCCACACGACATTACGAATCTATCTTGTATTATTCAAATTTTTCTGCATGGAGTCAGGAGCTCTGAATTTATTATTACTTACTTCAGGCAAGGCTCTAAATATTCCTGCAAATCCAACGAGAAAGAGCATATCCAATCCACGGAGGGCATCTAAGGAAAGTAACCTGCCATCGTTGTTACGTGCTTTCATTTCTCGGGAAATTTACTTTGGATCCACTTCCCTGTATGCATTATACGCTGCTACAGTACCCTCTTTACCTGGATTTTTTATTCCGTGTTCCAATCCCAGGAATCCGCGATATCCCTTATCGTATATATGCTGAAAAACATTTTTATAATTGATCTCTCCGGTTCCTGGCTCCTTCCTGCCTGGGGTATCTCCCACCTGAAAATAGGCAATTTCATCCCAC
>CALEIL010000568.1 GCA_937876435.1 uncultured Bacteroidota bacterium | reverse complement strand
GGGGAATCTCTACTGTGCGGAAATTTAAGTAGCTATCAATGTTTATCGTTCTACTCAATCATCATGGTTGCATTCTGAAGATACAGTACTTCGGGGAAGGTGGTCGCTCCCGCAGAGACCAGTCGCGTCCATTCAGCCACGTTGTGAAAGTAGGAGCCCAGGAATAGATCCTGATAGCCATCCTGATCAAAATCGCCCACCTCCATGGTCAGCCATTTGCCGGAAGCCGCTTCGGATATATAGTGCACTACAAACAGGAAGTCACCCGTGTTTTCGAGATAGACAAAACTTTTTTCCGGATTATCGAGATGATCATAAAAGGAAATTGCGGCGATATCCATATCTCCATCCAGATCAAAATCCCTGGCTATGGCCTTGTTGCAACCATTCATGGGATAAAAGTATGATTCCTCAAAATTGTTATTTCCATCGTTCAGATAAATCCGAATGCCGTGATAAGGTTTCTCGATCGAAGAAAAATCCCAGTTATCTCCATTGGAAACCAATAAATCAGAGAAGCCATCGGCATTAAAGTCATGCAACTCCATAAAACTAACACCATGCACCGGTGAAAATTCCAATACTCGTTCTTTGGAGAAATTGCCTTGCCCTTCATTGTAATATATATCCACTCCTTCCTGCGCCTGAGACATCAAAACCACGATATCGGGCAGACCGTCCTGATTCATATCATGTACGATCGCAATCCTTGATCCCGGATTTTCATTCAGAACGTGTTTATCCTGTAGTTGACTATACCACGCAAGTTCTCCATCATGATGGCCAAAACCACATATGATGACGTCATCCTTTTCATCTGAATCAAGGTCAGCCAGAGTAAAATGAACCGGACGAGGCAACCGATCCAAAACCATGGTGAAATCTATCGACCCCTCCGTTTGTGTGACCCCGAAGGCACCCGCTTTTTGATCAGAAGGTGGTACGCTTCCTATAGTCAGAAGATGGAGCCTACCGTCTCCGGAAATACCGAGATCAACAGCAGGGCTGGTCAGAGACCATCTCGAAGAAAACTCTCCTTGTGAATTTAATGCAAACAGTTGGTCATTATCTCCGATGTACAATTCCCGGCTGATGGAATCATAATGCAGCACGGTGACCTCTGGTATTTCTTTGCTTTCTATCTCTATGAAATGGGACTGGAATGGAGCTTCATTTTCAGATACTATGATCATTTCGGAAGCTTTCTGCAATGTATCCGGCGCCAGGGAAACGTAGTAATCCACGATCGTTTTCCAATCGTGGTCCGATACCAGACTATCCTCAGGGTATACGTCCAGGAGCCTGATCGTCTGAGCCTCCCCCTCAGATAGGTCCTTAAACGGATCAAACCCTGTGTTTTTTACACCAAGACGGCGTCCCATTTCTGGCAATACGCCATTTTCCCAGGTTTCTTTATCCAACAATCCCGGTGTGGGGAATTGATGGCAGTACCCACACTGACGACGGGCAACCTCCTCTCCCTCAAATGCGATTTCAGGAAATTGGTCGAGTATATTGTATTGGTATATACCATATCCTGCAGCTATGATAAGCAATAGTCCAAGGATGTTATATTTAGATTGTTTTTCCACGCTACATTCCAGGCTTTTCTGTCGATATCGAAAATACTGAAGACTATCGGAGAATACTTCCCCTATCTATTATCCAGAAAAAAAGACCTTTCCTTGAAAAACAGATACCTTACCAATATACGATAATACTCCAAACAAAAAAGCAGGGATACCTCTTCGTGAAAGTATCCCTGCGTGATTCCTATTTCAAAATACAATTTGAAACCGGTCTTTCAATCAATTCACATCCCAGAATATTTTATTATTGAGGTCGTCACTTGATCTTACGGCTTCATAATTATCTCCGTTGTAAGTGAGTTCCTCGCCCGGAATTTCCCATCTAACGGGTGGAGTGGTTTGATTGCTTGAATTATCGACCCAGAAAGTCAGATTGGGCACACCCAGTCTACGTACCTCAGCCCAGTTTTGATAAGGTTGAACGATATTGAAATGGAGCCACTTCTGCATTCCAATCAGTGCAATTTTTTCCTCTTGGGAAGAAGCATTGTCCCAGTTGACAGGTTCAGATTCCAGCAAATTACTTATTTCAGCCGCCGATGGTTGATCCGGATTGCCTGAAATTGAGCTATTGCTTCCTGCCCGTACAGCGTAGTAAAATTCTATGGATTGTTTGATCCCTTCTTCGTAAGCCGTTTTGGCGGCAGCATCATTCCCAGATTTAATCAGATGTTCGGCTTTGATAAAGCTCACCTCGGCTGCGTTAATTAACACCCCCGGGAAATACTGATTTTCACTATACGTGGACCTGTTGTAAAATGCGATTAAACCATCATTAATCATAGATTGCTGGTCATTCCCATTGAGAAGCTGATTCACGCCTTCGTAGGTACCTCCGGCATTCGCTCCGGGTTCAAACATGACGCGTAATCTAGGATCTTCAGATTCTGTAAGTAGATCAATCATTACCTTGCTGGCATCGTCACCTGCCCATCCGTCAATATCTTGAGTCTTACTACTCAATCTTTGCTTCCTGCTAATAGAACTTAGAAAGGTACCTTTTCATCATTTACTTTGATCTGTTGCCTCCTCCAACGGAACATGACCATTCCTTCTAGCAAGAAATGACAGGCGTTGCGGGACTTTCCAATCACCCCCCCTAAAGAAAGACTTCAGTTACAATCAAAGACCTGAATGAACACGTTCTGACCAGGAGAGATAAGGAGTGTAATTGCAAGACAAAAAAAGGGCGATCATTAACTGATCGCCCACTAAAACGTGATATTTTTACTTGATGTGGAGGTGGAATTTCAAAAACTTTTTACCGGAAAGTGATGAACGATTCACCCCACCTATTTTCCTATTTACTTTCCTGACCACCACAGAGGTGTAAACACCTCATCGGGACCATTCAAAAATCCAACAGCCTGTGAATAACCCTCTGGTACGTTGCTTTCCAGATTGGAAGGATACTCCAGCCGTTGAGGGAAAAATTCCCATCGGCTTTCCATAAAATTACTGGAATTCAATTCGGGTAGTGAAGGCAGAGGACTCTCCACGGCCGGATTCTCAAAAAACGGCAGACCAAGACGTCGGTGATCGTTCCAGGTTTCAAGCGGCAACCAGGGAGACTGCGCTATAAATTTCTGCGTCAGAATTTTGGTCAGCGCGTCATTGTTCACTGTCCCATTCATGTACAGGTCATTTTGCGGATAGCTATACTCCACTGAACCTGGCGCATCGGTATATCCATTTACATAATCCATGGTGACGGTAGCAGGAGGTTCTGCGGTATGGTTCCACGCTACTGAAGTTCCCACTCTGTTATACGCTTCTGAAGTCAAATAGGTACCGATAAATTCATTGACACCCCAGTACGAGAAACTTTCTTTTATGCCTTGTTCGTATGCTTCCTGCCCGCTCATGGGCACGTTCCATCCACGCACGGCTGCTTCTGCGATCAGAAAATATGACTCCCATGAAGCAAAGAAAATCCGTTGATTGGCACCATTTCTGAAGCTGTTAGCCAAACGAGGAACAGCTCCCGGATGGGAATACAATCGATTCTTGGCTCCTTTCTCGCCCCAACTTCCAATGGAAGGAGCATTCCAGGAAAACGCCGCGTCGATTTCTTTGACTACCGTGTTGCCATCTTCTGTCACAAGGTTACGGACCGTCGTTCCTGTGGCTGGCAAATCATAGGTAGGATACCTGTTCATTTCAGGGTTGTCGAAATCTCCCGGGATGATAAACTGCACGTAAGATCTGGGATCTATCGTGTGAGGTAACCCATCAAACCAGTATCCGGCAGACGGGTCATTGGTCATAGTGGTAAAATGATCTTCATATCTTGCTCCCAGGTAATTGGCGGGTTTGATATATTGAGCTTTATCAGATCCCAATTGATCCGCACTTTCGATTCCCCCCAGTCCAAGCATGAGATTGTTCATAGTGGGAGACAAGTACTGCATATTCCATTCCCGGGTCATCACCCCTGTCAGTGCACTCCATCCCCCCGTTTCCTGAACTTCAAAATTGTCATCCAGGGTAGCGATAAACTGGTTGGTATTCGCAGCTGCTTCAAAATGTTGTTGGGCAGTGGCCGGATCAGCTTCAGAAATACGCATCGCCAATCGCATCCTCATAGAATTGCCATATTTGATCCATTTACTGAAGTTGTATCCATAAGCGGGATCATTATTTTGCAAGCTATTGGGAGGGGTGATAGTAGCATCAATGGCATTCACAGCTTCAGATAAATCGGTCAGGAGGTAATTGTACACTTCCTGCAGTGAATTAAAGGGCGGATTTTCACCCTGAAATCCATTGACCGGAATTGGACCGAAATTATCGGCTAACTCGCTCAGGAGATAGGCTCTCCAGATACGGGCTACCTGCTTCAGATTATTGGTATATTCTTTCAAATCACCACTCTGAATATGTTGATCAGCGATTTCTATAGCGGTATAGGCATTGTTGAGCCATCCGGAGATGTAACTAAAGTAATCGGTCGTCCAGCCATCATTATAAGACCCCACGGGAAGCGTGTTGGTCCGATCCATACGACCGGCTGCCTTCCAGTACAAAACAAAAGCTCTTTCCGCTACATGGGGATCCATCTGGGCCCCTACGATCGAATTGTTGATAAAGTATTCGACCTGGACCTGGTCCGCGCTTGCTGCCGTGGGATTGATGTTGATTTCCTCAAAATCCGAGCAGGCTGCCAACACGGTGATTATAAGTACGGGAAAAAATCTGAATATTAATTTGTTTTTCATAACGTGTTTCATTTTTAGAATCCTACAACTAAGTTAAAATAGACGCTTCTGGAGGTGGGCGATGTCAGATTCTCAAACCCCACCGCGTTGGTGGCTGTCGCATAAACTGACTCCGGATCCACGCCCCGGAGATGGCTCGAAAGCATGGCCACGTTGTTCATAGAAGCGCCGAT
>CALEIL010000567.1 GCA_937876435.1 uncultured Bacteroidota bacterium | reverse complement strand
AATCAAAGAACTGGCCGATAAAGCCCGGGAAGGAAAACTCAGTCTGGAAGAAATGACCGGTGGAACATTCACCATCACCAATGGTGGTATATTTGGGTCTATGTTGAGCACCCCGATTCTCAATGAACCCCAATCGGCGATATTGGGCATGCACAATATCATACAACGACCAGTGGCCGTCAATGGGGAAGTGCAGATACGACCGATGATGTATCTGGCACTGTCATACGATCACCGGGTCATCGATGGCAGTACGTCTGTGACCTTTCTGGTTCGCGTGAAAGAACTCCTGGAGAATCCGGTTCAACTATTGATGGGAATTTGAAACGATCCAGGATTCCACTGGAAAAAGACGATTGTCAGGCCTTTTATCGATTTTAATAGTTGTCAGTGCCCCACCATCAGTGGGTCAACGATCTATGGGAAACAATTTCAGGCTTTGACACCGGTCACGACCGGCACGACGGCCCGCTTGTTTCTGCATTGTCACCCATGGAAGTCAATCGTTTTCGTTCAGTAAATTCTCCGATAAAATACTCAAATTCGAAAATTCAGAATTCCATGAAATCTAGCTCTATATCACTACCTCGTGCTCATCGAAAACGTGATGAATTCTAACTAGTTTTCCATTCTCGAAAAATAATCGGACCTGTGATGTCCCCTGTTTCCCTGGCTGAGCGGGATCTTCCAAAAAGGTAAAAGCCCATTGCCCGTAATTTTTCATGTCGGGATCGAAGTCCAAATCAAGAGGTTTATCGGGTAAGATATATTGATAGTTCATGTATACAGAAGAAGAGTGGATATGCTCCAGAGCATCAAACAAATCCTCGAAGGTATCTCCCCGCCGGATGGCTTCATCCTCTGCAAAATCCTCAGGCCATAGATCCAATGAATCGACGTACCAGGAATTTCCTACTAATATTTCTTTCACGCGATCATTTTCCAGACTCAAAAGTACTCCTTCCACGCGACCTGTAGTGGTCTGAATAGAAAGCCAGTTGTAATAAGGAAGAATTTCCCTGATATCATGGGGTTCCTCGTAACCACCGCGCCCCACTACAGCGACCGATTGGAATTCTTTTTCCTTCCCCAATTCCTGTAAATTCTGATAGATATTTTCGTATGAATCTCCTATGCTTAAATTCCACTTCCCTCCGGTGGTGATGTCTTCTATCACAGGCTGATCTGCTTTGATACAGCCAATGACGAGCCATAGAGGTATGAGGGTCATTATGATGGGCATGAAACTCTTGATGAAGTATAAGGTTCTGAGTGATATTGATTTAATAGAATCCAAAGTGATATTGATTTTTAATGTCATGTAAAGGTTGTTAATCCGACCGGCTATCTCCGGACAAATTATACCATATTATGACACCTATGCCTCTCATTTCGTCAGTCGTCCAGGTGATTTATTTTTTATTTAACAAGTCTCCATATCGCAAGCACGCCCATGGGACCGGGTGACAAAGGACGTCTCCGACAAAATTGATGAGCCAAAAGCTGGAGCAACGCTCAGGTTTACACCTCAACCATTTTTTGGGGCCATGCGCATGACATGCCCCGAATCGGAAAACGGAGTGCAACTATTGATGGGAATGTGATGATCCGTATACCCCGGGATCAAAGGTATACCCGGACGTTTTGAACCTGCCTGCCGGAGCTCCGGCCCGGAAAGTTTCAAAACGTCGCGAGTATATTTTCTGTACGATGTACGCCTGTCAAATCAAGTGTTAAAAAGTTACAAAGGCCAGTTTGTCCTGCCCCAGGCCATCAGATTGGTGAACCCTGACCCACCTGCGATCACATTGGTCAACTCAGTGTTCCCCCATTCCCACGGCCAGAATCCGGGGCTCCATTCTTCTTCTTGTCCACTTACCACTCCGATGGCACGGGGATCTCCATTCCACCACCCAAACATGGGACCTCCTGAATTACCAGGTGGTAAATCAGCTTTTGTCTCGATTTCCAGCCCTCCGTTGGAATCTCCATCGGTATCGTCCGAAGTAACACTCCCCTGAAATGAAGGACGACTGGCCCCGGCTATCGCGCCCGGATACCCGATAATAGACCAATAGGGCTTATCTTCCCAATTATCAGAATAACCATTATATACCCGAAACGTTTGAATTTGACCGATTTCTGTGCCAAAAATTGACGAATCTC
>CALEIL010000566.1 GCA_937876435.1 uncultured Bacteroidota bacterium | reverse complement strand
GGTACCCGTACGGGCAAACTGGGCCCGCCGTGCCCGCCTGGGTATGGGCCGGTCAATCCAAAACGTCCTGGGTATAGTTACTATGACGGATTTAAATTTACTTTTGACCTAAATTAAAAATTTCAAGGGTCAAATTTTTTGTTTAATATTACTTGACACAGAGTCAGATTTTAGATGACCTGATTTCATGGGGAGGTGACTGGATGCAATAACATCAAATTAACATAAAAATAAATTAAAATTGATAGGTGTTTTGAATAAATGGTATAACTTTGATAGGAATTATTGCAATTTAAAGGATTGACCGAATAAATGAACATCTCAACCCCGTGGATCCCAGGCGTATTTCTTTTGGATAAATACTTGCGGTATACGCTAAAGGTATTTTGCATATCAATCCTTTTCTCAGTTGTGGGATTTTCACAAAATTTTCCTTTTACGATTCCTGAACTACCCGCTGGAAAGAAAGTCGAAATCTTCTACAATGTGGTGGTGAATAATCCTCTGGTTCCGCCGACCACTTCTACTATAGGAAGACATGACACCGTGTTTTTGGGACCGGGACTTTATTTTCTGAGTAATGACCCATCCACTATGGTGGAAAATGATATCACGCTGACGCCGGCGGCCCAATTTGCGTGCAATGCGTACGATGGAGTAGTCTATGTGGATCAGGCAGCAACAGACGGAACTAACGATGGTTCCTCGTGGAGTAATGCTTTTATCAGCCTTCAGGATGGATTGCTAGCCCGATTAATTTGTCCGGACAACGTGGATACTATCCTGGTAGCAGAAGGGACCTATTATCCCTCAAATCTAGGTAATCAGGACACTTCTTTTAATATACCAGATGGAGTGGTTGTTTTGGGCGGATTTTCTCCTGCCACTGGGGATACAACACTGATTGATCGTGATTGGGTATGCCATGAGACCATCCTGAGCGGTGATATTGATGGAGATGGTGAGTTGTCTGGAAATAGTTATAACGTAGTTCGCACCATAAACGTAAGTGGATCTACACTGGTAGATGGATTTATCATCACGGCTGGAAATGCACAAAATATACATCCTTACGGAGGTGGCTGGTACAACGATGGATCCGGTGATGGTAATTCTTCAAACCCGATGCTTAGGAATATTGTATTTATCAACAACCATGCGACTAATGGAGGAGCCCTTTACAATGATGGCGCCGATAATGGAGAAGCTTCTCCTATATTATACGAATGTGATTTTTTAGGTAATGAAACACTCGGTGGAGGTGGAGCAATCTATAATTCAGGCCTTAATAATGGCACAAGTTCTCCTGTAATAACCAATTGTGAATTTAGGATGAACGGAGGTGCCGGTGGTGGAGCTATCATAAATTTTGCCTCTAATGGAGGGGCAAGTTCTCCTGAATTGATAAATTGTATATTCACTGGTAATTTTGCAGGAACCGGTGGGGGAATACAAAATTCGGTTGACAATGGTACTTCATTAACTTCTATCATTAATTGTGTATTTGAGGCTAACCTGGCGTATAATATGGGTGGTGCTATCCACAATAATGGGTCAATGGGAACATGTGAACCAATCATCGTTAACAGCATTTTTCACAACAATTTAACCGATGGCACCCATCCAGTAATTTCCAATACTGGCGGTGCCGCGCCAACGATCCAGAATTCTCTGTTTGACGTGGATTTTACCACGGTGGATGGCGGAGGTGGAACGATCGATGCCGGGAACAATTTATTTGAAACAGACCCCCAATTTGTCAGTGCATCTTCTGAAGATTTTAGGTTGATGCCCGGTTCCGCAGCTATCGACGCTGGTGATAACTCCGCCAATACGGAAATGGAAGATCTCGACGGTCTTTCCAGAATATACAATGGAACGATCGATGTGGGGGCGTACGAATGGCGTCCATACTGCAGACAGGATACTGTTTACCTGGATGAGAATGGAGAGGGTGTGGCCGATGTCACCAATCTAATCGGTGAACTTCCTTCGTTTTTGGGTTGTGTAATCGATACGGTGGTCGTCATCCCTACTATAAGCTGTGCTGATACCGCAGTATTATACGATTTATTTGTAATTCGGGAAGGGGTGGATACGCTGTTACGGTGTACCGATACCATCTGGGTTCTGGATACCGTTTCACCCGTGATCGATATGATCGGCATGGAATTGTCCGTAAACGAGGATTGTATGGCAGTGATGCCGGATTTGAGTCCATTCGTCAGTGACAATTGTGCCCTGGATACAGTCATTCAAAGTCCTGAAGCTGGAACCTTGCTCGGCTTACCAGGTACTATTGTGATGGTGGAATTGATGGCGGTGGATTCCAGTGGGAATGAAAGCAGCATAAGCTTTGATTTTGAGGTGGTCGAAGTGGCCCCCATGGTGCCGCTGAATTGCGCAGCCGTGATCGCACCTTCCATAAACTCTGATGGCCAGATCCAACTGAAAGTGATCGAAGTTGCCCAAAACGCTACCTGTCTCCCTGTCCAGGACGTTCAGGTGCTCAACCGATGGGGTGGCCTGGTGTGGAGTGCGACCGGTCTTCGAAACAATGATTTTATTCTGGAAGGATTTGATTTGTGCGCTTACCTTGGCCAGACTTTGGAAATTGAAATCACCAATGGACTGGGTTCATGCCGCACCACATTGAATCTGGATCGAAATTCGGGGTTGAATATGACCTCTGCTTTTGGAACCACCATCCTCGAAGCCGCAGATCTGGACATACCCACAGCGCTGATCGATACCGGTTTATTGGTGACCTATTGTGGATATATTCCCAATCCAGAAGAACATACGCCTTTAATAGAGGTATCTTGTAATGGACGCTATTCAGGATTGACCGCTCAACCGGATTGGGTGGAAGTTTATCCATGCAGTGAATTGAACGATACTTCTGAGATTATATACCGGACCTGGGAAGTCTTCAATAAGGCAGGAGATTTGTTCACCCTCACAGATACCATCGTGGTTCTTCGATTGCCCATGTTGACCGAGGCTTCTTTTGCCGGTTTTATGGAAGATACGGTGTATTGTGAAATAACTTCCACGGAAAGCGAAGGTCCGGTTACCTGGCGATACGCTTCCTGGAAACAACCCGTAGGGCTTCATGATTATGAAAGACCAAACATCAAACTACAGGGGTTAGTCTATCAATTGCCGTTGACGATCGTGGCTGCCGGTGCGCTCAATGCCTATGACCAGGGAGAGCAGGCCTGGCAGACTTATTTGAATGGTGTGATCCTGCGGAAAGTGGACGGTTCGGAATTTACCATTGGGGACATTATAGGGAATCGACCTTATAATTCACCGCTGAACAATGACCCTTTCGCCACGGAATACATGACATATCTATCCAACAACCTCGATTCAGAACAGAAATTATACGGATTTCTTCACGCGATTTTTGAGGTAGGGGAGGATCCTCTGAGTATTATTGGAGGTCCAGTATTGCTGGACTTTTTCCCCTATATATTGCTTGAAAAAGGAGATTGGATTCTCAGTGAAAATGGGAATTTTGAACAGATTACGGATCAATGGTTTTTTAAAAACGATCCAGGTACAGGTCAGTCGAACAGTCCCTATTGGTTTGCCGGTGCCTGGCCTTCGGTCTACGGTGGGGATGGTTGCGTACGGTATCACGATTTGAATCCCGGGGCTGGGGACGAATCTGAGCAATGCACGATCCGCGTAGTGGTGCCTGCCCTGGATGCAGATACCTGTGTGACTATTTGCCTGAACGAACTCAATGGAAATCCACATTGTGGAATCTCCATCGAATCCAAAGATCAGGATTGGGCCCAGACGGGCCAGGGGCTGGCAGGAGCCTGTCCGGATACCCGGGGTTATGATATTACCGTGACCCAAATGTGCTGGGGGGGAGCCGAAAATACCTGCGTTTCCGAAGAATATGAATTGACCGGTGGGGGAGAAAATTTTGTGGTCACCGACAGCGAATTAACCGACAAAAAGAGAACGTTCGTCCTGTCTAAATGGACGACATTGCTCGATACCATCGGCCCTGTCTTTGACTTTTGTTATCCGATGGATAATTGTGAAGGAGAAGTGATGTTTACGCTGAAGTCCAGGGCAATAGATTGTGCGTCTGGTTCTTGTGATGATCTAATATGGTGTCACGAAGACATCCTCGAAGCTATCAGGGCGGGGGAACAATACTCTTCCGCGGCAGATTGGGAATATTGTCATCCGACTGTATATTTTACAGGTTCACATGATTGTACGGCCAAAGTTTTGGTTCCTTCCGTTACATTGAAAGATGATTGCAGCGGTATTCACCATGTAAAAGCCATGGTGAATGGTCGGGTGGTTTTGTTGGATAAAACGTCAGAATTCGATGGATTCGTCACGTTTGAGCACATTTCCAATCCCATTGATATACCGTTTGGTGGCCACGATAACCTGGTTGAAGTGGTTTATGAAGCAGCTGACAGTTGTTGGAATACAAGCTCCTGGTCCAAATTTATAGAGATAAAAGATGCTACTCCGCCTACGGTGGTGTCCAACCACGCCCGGGCTACCTTGAACAACCCGATCACCTGGATAGACGCCGGGACCTTTGATGAAGGCAGTTGGGATAATTGCGCTATCGGCTTACAACTGGTCCGAAGATCTGACTGGATGCAAGATACTTCCATAGTGAATTTATGTCCGGCAGATAAAGAATATAATGACTGGAACGAATTGCTTTCGGACCTGGGTTTTGACAAATCGCAGGTAGATTTTGTGTTGAATGGAGGTTTACTTTGCGGGGATTATACTTACAATGTGGATGCGTTGAAAGATTTTCTGGGTCAGACCGAAATAGAATCTCACTACTACGAAAAATTACTATGGCTTTGGGAAGATGGAGAATCATGTGGCAGCATCGTATTCCATGCGTGGTTGTACGACATCGCCCGGTATATAGCTGAGAATTGTATGTTGCCAGATGAGCATGGAAATTTGCCCGATATGGAGATTCTGGATATTTTCTTTGACCGTCTGCTGGGTCAGGCTGGATACGGCCGGGAAGTTGCGATTCTGGGCGGTGGCTGGACGCCATCTGTACCGGTGACCTGCGCGGATGCGTGTGAAGACGTGACGATAGAATTGCTGGTGATGGATCTGTGGTGCAATTGGTCCACCCAATGGAGTACGCTCCAGGTGGAAGACAAATCGATACCAAAAGTGAACAAGCCGCTGGAGGATCTGACGGTGACCTGCGAAGCATACAATTTGTATTACAGAGATGTTGTGGAATCTGCAGCTGCCTTCAATAATGGGGGTATCGTGGATTCGACGAATCAAGAAGAGATATTTAATGATTTGGATCGGGCTTTTGGAACCTATCTGACGGTGGGGAATGATGATCATTTCCAGAACCTGCCGGACAGTAGTTTATTTTTTGACTATTTCAAGGTGGTTTGCCTTGAAAGGACAGAAGAAATTAAAATTGCCGATACGGCCCACGATGGATCGATCGAATGGATCACTTCTATTGAAAAAACAACCTATCTGGACACGGTCACCGAAACCGCAATGAATGGTCTGTTGTCAGTGAATTGCATAGCTTCTGTGGATCAGGACGTGTGGATCGATTTGGATGACTGCGGATACGGTAAGATCACCAGAAGATTTTTTATTACGAGCGGTTGTAATTTCGGTCATGAAGACAAAGCACCGATCGTTGTTGAGCAAGTCATCTTTATCGAACCATCTTGCGAAGTTCGATGGAGTATGTTCGACAGGCCTTACAATCAAGGTAATAAGGAGAATCCGGTTTGTATTCCATTGGAGGATCTGGTCTATGATTTGCCTGTTGCATTGGTAGGAGATGTTACGCTGAAACCACATTTGACAGGAGCCTTGTGCAATTCGATCGCTGTAGGACATACAGATAAAGTGACCCAGGTATTGGGTGCCGATGGTATGTACAAAATTGTCAGAACCTGGGGCGTGAAGGATTGGTGTGGTCATTCCGACGGTATTTCATACGATCAGGAGATCATTGTACAGGTGGATGCCGATTGTCCGGTAGATATCGATTCGGTTGGTCAGGAACCTACAGATCCGTCTGGAATTATAAGCGTCATCGAATCCGGAAAACCGGTATATAAGGATCGTTTCGTGTTGTATCAGAATACGCCCAATCCCTTTAACGGATATACCGTGATCGGATTTGAATTACCGGAAGATGCGAGTGGTCAGTTGACGATTTACAATGTGGATGGTCGAATGCTAAAAGAAATCAAAGGAGAATACAAAAAAGGATACAACGAAGTGACGATCCCCCCGGATGAACTTCCTATGTCAGGAGTTATGTATTACCAGTTGGATACGGATCGATATACAGCCACAAAACGAATGGTGAAGGTTAAATAATGTGTGGTGACGGTTGGAATGGGTGGAGATGGGTGCAGAGAAAATTTACTTAAAGAGAATTCATGAATTTTCTCTATACAATTAATTGAGATTTTATGAAAGAATTTTTAAAAGGCAATTCTGGACATTACGGACTAAGGACAATATCAAAATATGTTATTGTTGGAATATTAGTGGTATGCCATCACCTGTCGATCACTGCACAACCATTCCAACCCCAGTTTGAATTAGAGTTTGTTCCGTCCACCATAAACCCCGGGGGAATCAGTACTTTGAAATACACGCTGACCAATACCAATGATGTGATGGATTTTAGTGGTTTGGGATTTGTGGATGAATTGCCTTCCGGGATGCTCATTGCTCCTGTTCCCAATATTTCATCTACCTGTACATATATGACCATCACGGCTGTAGCAGGGAGCAATACCATTACATTCACTGGTGGGCAGTTATCTGCTCAGACCTCTTGTACTATCGAGGTGGACGTCATCGTAGCAAATGAGGGGGTGTATAAGAATAGCGCAGAATTGTCCACAGAGAGTGATCCGGTGCTATCCAATGAGGCTCTCCTGGCCGTAGGGACCCAGCTCGAAATAACGTTGGATGACACGGTCATTTATGACCCAAGCATGGACATGATCGCAAATCCCGATGATTCTATTCGCTATAAATTGACTATCGAAAATCAAGGAGAATTAAGTATAAATGATCTTTTAATAGAGGATGGTTCTGATCCCAACACAACGATCGATCCATCCACCATCAGGGCTACTCCACTGGCTATAAATGATGAATATCAATTGACGACATCGTCCTTGAATATTCCGTCAACCATCGGAGTTTTGGCTAATGATGCGGACGTCAACGATCCGTTGCCCAATCCACCCTACAACGATAACCTGACGGTTCTGTCAGTCCAGGATGGAAGCCCGGGCAGTCCCCAAACCACGGAAAACGGTGGTACTGTGACCATGGCGGTAGATGGAGGTTTTGTTTACGATTCCACGGGGGTATATACAGCCATAAAAGATTCATTCTATTACAAAATTATTGATACGGAGGGGTTTGTGGATAGCGCCAGGGTGGTGGTTTTCTGGACCAGACCTCCATTAGCTCAGAACGACTTTTTTGATGCATTGGTCAATTCTGCTAATATCTATCCTTCCGATACTCTTTTTGCTGACAATGGAAACGGTGCCGATGATCTGGGAATCCCGGAAGGTCTCATTTCGAGTTTTGGTGGTGGAGACCTGGGAGGAACGGTCGAAAGTAATGCAGCAGGGAGTTCGGTTGTCCTGGCAGGTGGTATGTTGACCGTGCAATCAGATGGTAGTTTTACCTTATCCAATCCGACCATAACCGGGATATATACGTTTATGTACCGGATTGAGAATATTATTGGGTTTTCCGATGCCACGGTGACCATTTCAGTGAATGAAGGTCCTATTGCTCATTCCGATCAATACGAATTTCTCTATACGGCAGACCAAAACGTGAACGGGGCTGCGGGTTTGTTTGCAGATAATGGTTCTGGTGCCGATGAACTGGCGTTCCCGGCGGCTACTTTAACCTCCTTTGGTGGAGGTGATCTCGGTGGTGCGGTGGGAGACCAGACCGCAGGTAGTACGGTCACACTGGCCGGAGGAGACCTGACGGTCAATGCGGACGGAAGCTGGACGTTGACCGGTCAACCGTTTACACCAGGAATATACACCTTCGATTATCAGATTGGCAACGTAGCGGGTACATCTACTGCTACGGTAACTTTCGTGATCCAGGATCCACCGATCGCTCAGAAAGATTCGCTGAGCGTGGATATCAATGCGATGACCGCATTGGTGGCGGGAACCTTGTTCAATGACAACGGCTATGGTGCCGATCACCTGGGTACTCCTGCGGCTACGGTGGTATCGTTTGGGGGTGGAACGCTGGGAGGAGACGAGACATCGTACGTCCAGGGAACCTCTCAAGCCTTTGCCGGAGGAACGATCACGGTAAACGCAGACGGAAGTCTGACGGTGGACAATCCTACCATGGATGGCAACTATACCTTTACATATCGCCTGAGTAATACATCGGGTTTTTCCAACGCAGAAGTGGTGATATCCATCCTGTCCGTACCGGTAGCGCAAAA
>CALEIL010000565.1 GCA_937876435.1 uncultured Bacteroidota bacterium | reverse complement strand
CAAGAACAAACTTGTGAATTTGAAGGAGGTTCGTCAGTTCCGGCATGCCCTGATGATATACAGGTGTCTAAAGATTCCAATTGCCTGCTCTTCTTCTATCCTGACGGATATTTGAGCACCCCTCCTGACACCGTGACCTTGAACGATACGGTTTATTACAGCCTGGGATACAATCCAGCTAATCCTACCACGTTGATGTATATAAACGATTCGCTTGTAGAGCAATGTGACACCGTGGATATGAGCTCCCTTTTGAATGATACGCTCTTCATAGGACCTGTCGCCTGTGTTTACGAAAATGGTCTATTACCCATCGTGATCCTGGCCTTTGAATACACCAGCCTGGACGGCCGGATAGACCTGGCCTGGAAAGTGAATTCGGACGAACCGACCCAAAGGCTTTATCTGCAAAGATCATACGACGGAATCCAGTGGATGAACGTCTACGATCAGGCGATGAACCAGCCCGGAGCGGGAGTGGTCACTACGGGGTCTTACACCGACGCTTCCGTGGAACAACCTAAGGTGTTTTACCGGCTTTTTGTCGAAGGCTTCCACGGTAAGTCCAGCTATTCCAATGTATTGCCCGTGACGATGAAAGACGCCGTGATCAACTCAGTGTTTTATCAACCTCAGAGCAGGAGTATCATGATCAAGGCAGGACAGAACTTCACAGGCGATATGTACCTGTTCAATACTCATGGTCAGAACGTCCTGGAACAAACCGTCGAACTGCCCCGGGGCGGATTCGTGGAAGTACAGCTGAAAGGAGCTTTGCCGGCTGGTATCTATTTTGTGAAATTTGAGAACAGCCTGATTCCTCCGACGAAGTTGTTTATTAATTAAAATTCAGGGCAAAGGTAAAGTGGGATTATAGGTGGCTCCTGTGTTGAATCACAGGGGTGTGCACCAAATTTCGATAGGGCATCCAATTTATTCTACTTTTATCGAATCAAAGGTCATGAGATTTAGTCCCGAGTTATAAAAATGACAGATGTAATTGTTGGATATTGTTAAAAAAGACAACCTTGTTCCAATTGACCATCGGTGACAACTAAATCAGAATCCGGATGGAAGAAGGTATGGATGAATGTTAAAGTTGGAATTTTAACGTATCATCTCCATTTCGCTACAATTCAAGGTATTTCGTAATATGAGAGCTATGGCAACTTCCACTATTGTCCAGATTGCCAACCCGTGAATGGCTACGCGCCGAAGATTCATACTATCGATATTTTGGTCTCGTTTTAATTTTGTTTTACACGAACCAAAAAGTCGATATGAAAAATTTTTTACTCTTCACTTTGCTATTCCTCATAAGTTCCGTTGGATATATTCAGGCGCAGGATTGTCCTGTTACTGTATTTGCCAATAACAGTGACAGTTGTCTTTACGTATCGTTCGCTGACGGCCAGACCCCTTTTGCGTCCATTGTAGCAAATGGTGAAACGTATCCTTTGGAGGTTCCTTCGGGACCGAGTGGATATTCCTTGTATTCTATCGCTGAGATTCCCTGCGATACGGTGGGTATGACCGCTTTTGACGGGACCGTGTGGTATATCACCGGGACCAACGATACGCTGACCTGCGAGTTTGAAGGGGGAGAATTCCAGCCTCCCTGCCCGGATACAGCTTACTTTGACGCTACAGAAGGTTGCCTTTCCATCGTGTTTGAACCTACTTCCTCCATCTATCTTCCGGATTCCATCCAGATAGGGGGTGTGTCCTATTTTCAGACAGCAGGGGATACTTTGAATTATTCTCTGTCAGGGGAAGAATGCGTGACTACGGGCGCACCCTTTGACGGAGATCTAACCATCGGACCATCGGGTTGTCACTATGACGCGGGTTTACTCCCCATCACCATTTTATCCTTCGATTTTGAAGAACAGGATGGAGGGGTGGAATTATCCTGGGAGATAAATTCAGACGAACCCACCCGCAATCTATTCCTGCAGAAGTCGTACGACGGGGTGGATTGGACGAGCGTGTACGAACAAAATCTGGCTCAATATTCCACCGGACAAACGATGGATGGTCGGTATTCTGACAGGGCCATCGATCAACCCAACGTGTATTACCGGTTGTTTATATCCGGAATGAAAGGAGATGTCAAGTATTCCAGTATACTTCCCGTCACCCGGAAAGAGCAGGTGATCAACAGGGTGTTTTTTCAATCACAAAGCAGGAGCATTATGATCAAAGCCGGTCAGAATTACACCGGTCAGATGAACCTGTACAACACGCACGGGCAAAATGTCATGAGTACTCAGGTTCAGATGCAGAAAAATACGTATCAGGAAATAGACGTGAAGGGAAGCCTGATTCCAGGGGTTTATTTTGTCAAATTTGACAGCGGACGGATTCCCCCGTCAAAGATATTTATTGATTAATTATAAAAGTTAAATTTCGGGGTAATGACAATCAATGGTATAATATTTGTTCTTATGGTCCCGTTTTGAATATACTTTTCTAAACCAAAAATAACGATATGAAAAAGTTACTACTATTCGTATCGCTATTCCTCACAAGTTTCGTTGGATTTCTCCAGGCACAGTGTCCTTCATCGGTCAGTGTCAGTTCCGATACCAGTTGTTTATATCTATCATTCGAGATCGGGCAAGACCCTCCGGACACCATCATCGCAAACGGTCTGACCTATATAAATTCCGATTCTATCATCAATGGGTTTACTGTATTTTCGCAGGACACAAGCGTGGCTTGTGATTCGGCCGATATGATCGAATTCGTGGGTGATTTGGAGTATATGGTGGGGGTGGATACCGTGAATTGTCAGTACGAAGGTGGAACCTTCCAGCCTCCCTGCCCGGATAGCGCGTTGATTCTGGACGGCACCTTCTGCATCAGGATCGTAACCGATCCGGGGAACGTGATCAACCTGCCCGATTCGATCGATGTAAATGGAACTCCGTACGTGCGAACGTCGGACGACATGATCTATTCGTTTGAGGGAGTGGAATGTCCGGACTCGATGGAAACTCTATTTGGTGGTGAGTTGATGATCGGTCCTTCGGTCTGTACTTACGACGAAGGGTTGCTACCCATCACTATTCTGTCCTTTGATTTTGAAGACAATGAAGGAGTGGTGGATTTATCCTGGGAAGTCAATTCCGATCAACCCACGAATAAGTTGTTCCTGCAAAAGTCTTACGACGGAGTGGATTGGATGGACGTCTACGAGCAGAATCTGGCGAATTACGCCATAGGAGAGATTATGGATGGTCGATATACTGACCGGGCGATCGAACAACCAAAGGTGTATTATCGATTGTATATAGCAGCGGTCCAGGGAGAGGCCAAATATTCCAATATCCTGCCCGTGACGATGAAAGACAAGGTCATCAATACCTTGTTCTTCCAATCACAAAGCAGAAGTATTATGATCAAGGCCGGACAGAATTTCTCAGGGGAGATGTATCTGTTCAACACCCAGGGGCAAAATGTGATGAATACCCAGGTGCAGATGCAAAAAGATACGTATCAGGAGATCGACGTCCAGGGGCATCTGACTCCAGGCATCTATTTTGTAAAGTTTGACAATGGCCTTATTCCTCCTTCCAAGATCTTTATAGATTAAATAAGTCCCGGGTAGAGAATCGTTTGGCATAAAATTAGTTAGTTGGTGATTCCGCATATTTTTCTGTGATACACAAAAAAAATGTGCGGAATCACTCTTTTGGTCGAACACCTACCATAAGCACCCACCCAGGAAGTTGGTTGAGATAGTTGAGTGGTGTTATGTCCAAAAAACGGTGAATGTAACCCAGGGAACGAATTTTAAAAGTGTTACCTATGTTATGCTACAGATTTGACCCCTAAGCGCCCCCTAGGGGGCAAAACCTGTGGTAAGTTCTTAGGGGTACAATAAAAGTGTTACCTATGTTATGCTATACGACAATTAGTGATTAGTGGTTATGACCCTAGTGCGACAAATCTTAAGTGCCTATAGTGGTATTTCATCTCGTCTAAA